>JAGQPC010000296.1 GCA_020426925.1 Planctomycetales bacterium
CCTCTGGCTGCTTGGTTCGCGCTATGCGTTCGCAATGGAATAACAGCAATTCTTGGGCTGGCGTTCTTGCCCGCGTGTATTTTTGTTGCAGGCGCGACGCTGTTGGTTCTGTTTGGCAAGCCAGGCCAAAGCCGAAGTGATCTCGCAGAAGGCTTCAGCCAAATCGCTGGCGTTTTTCGTTTTCCGTTTTTCTGTTTCTATTTCGGACTCGCCTGCATGCAATGGCGGGGTTTTTCCATTGTTACCGCAAATCGTAAAGATGCATGATTCGCCGCTGTTAAAACAGGCACTTCATGCTCGTCATACCAATCGGTTCTCGGCACGCGAACGGCTCGCCGTATTTTGCTCCGATCGACTTTCCCCAGTAAGCCGCTTCGTCGCGCAGCTGCTCAACAAATGGCGGATCCAGATGCCCGCGGCCTTTGACGAATTGGCTGTGGTAGGCTTCGATCGATTGTCGTTTCTTTTCCCAGTTCTCGCTGATGTCCAATATGAACGCCGGTTGAACGTTCATTTTCAGGTGCACGCAGAAGTAGTTGAAAATGCGCTGCGGATGATACGGCTCGCCCGGAATGTCGGACTTTGTAAGCTTCGCCCAAAACCTCGCTGCTTCGACGAGCTGCGTTGCGGCGACGTGGTCTGGATGGGCATCGACCCAATACGGTGCGAACAGCCAAGGAGCTTGAACTCGGCGAAAGACCGCTGCGAGTTGATGACGTGCCTCCAAAGTTGGCTCTAAGCTGCGATTCGGCAGGCCGAGATTCTCGCGCCAGCTGAGTCCTAAGATTTCCGTCGCTTTTGCAGTTTCTGCCGATCGAATCTCTGGCGTGCCGTGAGGCGTTGGTTCACCGTTCGTTAAATCGAGAACACCAACCTTCATTCCTTCGCCGAGGAACTTTACGATCGCGCCCCCCATGCCAAGCTCGGCGTCGTCTGGATGAGGGGCTATGACGAGTACATCAAGTTTGTCGTCTGTGTTCACAGAATTCATCGCTTTCCTACGTGATCAGATTAAGCTCAATTACCGATGTCATTTGTCGAACAGCTGATCGTAGCGTTGCCCGTCTACTTTCAAATCGGTTACGGCGAGTAGCTCGGTTTACGTATCGTCGTTGACTGCCGAGAAACGTCTGCCGACTTTTGCATGGTCTCGTTAATGTCCATGAATTGCCGGAGTTATCAAATTTGTCCGCCAGTTTTCAGTAACTTGGGCAACATTTCTCAAGTTGAACTCTTGTTATCGTGAATTCGTACCAGTTCCCGTAGACTGCCGGACCGCGTTCGCGTAAGCAAGGAATGATTATGCAGGACAAGCCGAATAATTCCGCCGAGCTGCTGGAGGCCGTTCAGAGTGGGGATACGCACGCGCTTGCGGAATTGTTTTCGCACCATCAATCGCGAATTCGGCATCTCGTCGACATGCAGCTCGACACGCGACTAACCGGGCGAGTCGACACAGACGACGTGCTCCAGGAAGTCTATCTTGATGCGGCTGCGAGAATCCAACATTTCGTCAACGAGCATTCAGGATCGTTGTTTGTCTGGCTCCGGCTGATCACGATCCAAACCGTCGCGAACGTGCATCGTCGTCACTTCGGCACAAAGATGCGCGATGTCACTCGTGAGATGTCGATTTTTCGGCCAAACAACAACGCGACAACTTCGCTCGCTTTACAGCTGTTGGGGCACGCCACGTCGCCAAGCCAGGCAGCCATGCGAGAAGAAACCGCCGCCCGGCTGATCGACGTCATCAACGCTATGAGTGACATCGACAAGCAGATCCTTCGTTTGCGTCACTTTGAGCAGCTTTCAAATACCGAAGTCTCTGAAGTTTTGGATATCCAGCCCAAGGCCGCCAGCATTCGGTACATCCGCGCGCTCAAGCGCCTCAAGGACGTGCTTGATGAGATGCCGGAGTTCAATGGAGAACAGGAATAGCGCACGGCTCAATCGCGACGAACTGCGGTCATGTCCATCAGTTTGATCTCGCTCGTTTCGCCGCCTATCTCAAGCAACAAGTATATAGTGAAAACCTTCTTGTTTTCGCCTTCCCACTTGGTGACTTGTTTCTGTTTTAGCTCCTGCTTCGACTGTTCGTCGTAAACCGAACTGAGGGCAGTGAACGTATTTTGTTCCTTGTCATACGTTCCCGTGACCTGGGAAGGCGCAACAGTAAAGTTGTCTGCCCAGGTGCCGACGTACTTTTTCTTGTGCGGGTCGTAACCGAGTAACGAATGCCCTTCGAACTGTCGTCCGCCGATTTCTCCCGTGAACGTCGTTTGGAGATACATGTCTCCGCTGACCAACTTATTGGTTTCGACACCCTTCGTCACCGTTGGCGGTTGTTCGGGACCTTGGAAGTAGCTTCTGATTTCGCAGTCCCAAGTACCGACCTCCTTCGCCAGAACCTTATGCTCTTCTGACGGCTTGGGATTAGGCAGGCCCTGCGAGAGGGCGTTCGTCGTGATCGCGCACAGTAGGCCGAATGCCAGCAGTAAAATACGCATTGTGGATCTCCAAATCTCCAAACAGGCGGGCAGAACTCACACGAACGTACTGGGCATCGCAGCTTCTGTCCACCTTCGGTTTGTGATTCGACACTTGACTGAGTTGCGTGACCGACTTGCGTATCGTGTGCTCGATACTCTTGGCCGCACCAGCATGACGTTCAATTCTTGAATCGCCAAATCTGTCGTCCAGGTTCGCAGATTATTGCGGCGTGCTATGCTGGCGTCGAGCACGTTAGTACAGGAAACAACGAAAACCAGTCTGAATCACGTCAATCATGATCCGCCGCTTGAAGGAGTACATCGTGAAGAGTTGCCGTATCGGTCTATTGCTCATGACAGTTCTGATTTCCACAGGCTCTGCCGAGACACTTTGGCAAGACGACTTCAACGCCGACAGTTCTGACGCATATGAAATCTTGCTGTTTAACGAAGACCGAGATCGAGTTGTTTTCGCGTTCGATTACAGCCAGATCGGAATTCCAGAGGCGCCAAACTCACCGTCCGGCGGAACGACTGGCGTACAAATGTTTGCGAACGATCCGTTCGAAGACACGCTCCCGGCGACAAGCGCCGTGCAAGTTGTCCCGAGCGGTTTAGATTCGGCCCTCGCCGCCGCGACAGAATACACCATGACGTTCGACATCTGGATGAACATGAACGGGCCGATGCCGGCAGGAGGAGCCGGTTCGTCCGAGGCAATGATGGCTGGCGTCGGATTCTCTGCCAATGCCGCTATCGAAGCTGGCAACATCGACGGTACGTATTTCACGCTGCTCGGTGACGCCGGAGCAAGTACCGCTGACGTCCGGTCGTTTACCGATGATGGCTACAACGCCAACAACTTTGATAGCGACACGCCGATCAACGTTGGCGGCGCGGTTATGAACGGCAATCCGTATTTCGCCGATGCGTTTCCTGGTGGAATTGTCGTTGACGATTTGCCGATTCAAGGTGGTTCCGACAGCCAAACCGGCACGACGATCCAAGGCCAAATGGCGTTCGAGTGGCACGAAGTTCGACTCGACGTTCGCGGGCGTGAAGTGAGCTTTTACGTGAACGACCTGCTGATCGCGCGTGATGAAGACGCCGCGATTGAAGGCAACGCTTTCTTTGGTTACGCCGACTATTTTTCGAGCGTTACGGGTGATCCTCAGTGGGGATTTGGCCTGGTCGATAACTTGCACATCTTCACACCAGCAAATGGCGATTTTAATGGCGATGGTGATTTGACCGTGGCAGATATCAATCTTCTGACAGCAGAAGTAATTGCCGACACAAACGATGGAGACTTCGACCTAAATGGAGATGACTTGGTAAACAGTTCAGATCGAGTTGTTTGGATCAAGGATCTGTTCAACACGTATTTTGGTGACGCCAACTTGGACGGCGAATTCAATAGCACCGACTTTGTTGTTGTGTTTACCGCTAATCTGTACGAAGACGACGTCGACGGAAACGCGACTTGGGAAACGGGCGACTGGAACGGCGACGGCGATT
>JAGQPC010000297.1:0-14834 GCA_020426925.1 Planctomycetales bacterium
GGTGCGCCATCGGTAGGACTGACAAGTTGCCTGACCGTACATCCGGCCGCACCTTCCATATCAACTATGTTCGCTTCGACTTCTTCGGAATGCTTGACTTTCATGACGTTTCCTTCCCTTTTGTCTGTCAGTTCTGGTGCAGGTGACACGCAGCGTGATGTTGGTTAGCGTGCGAGCAATCGTATGAATATCCCGAGTTTTCCGCAGCCAGTCCAGGCGTCAATCGAGCACAACCGACCGCTGGGAATTCAAAACACTGGCATCGTTCCGCGGAATCTCGCTAAGCGGTAGATTTTTTCAAAGACGTCGGGAATGTCCCATTCCTCGTCAGCAGCAACCCCTTGGAATTCCCGATAACTGCGAGCCAACGAGACGTATTCGCGTCCTGCTCCAATCCATTCGGCAAACTGCTGTAGTTCGAAGTCGGCACAAGCTTGCTCGACGTTTTCACCGCGCGAAAAAGCGTTCTTGGCTGCCGCGTGAGTCATATTCCACCACGCTTTCATCTCGTCCATTGCCTCTACCCCGCAGACAGGACCGTGACCAGGCACAATGACGTTTGGATCGAGGTCAGTGATTGCGTCCAAAGCACGCAGCGAGTCGGCGTGACGTCCGGACCAAGCGATGGGCAAACAATCACGAAAGATCACGTCGCCTGCGAATACGACGCGTTCGTTTCGAACATGAACGATCGTGTCACCAACTTGATGAGCCGGACCGACGTAAATCAGCTCTATGGCTGTCTCGCCCACTGTCAGCTCAAGCCGATCATCAAACGTTGTTGTGGGCGCCACCAACTCAATGCCGTGGAATTCATAGTCTTCAGCCAGTTGGTCAGCGACAGCCAACAGACCGGGGCGAGTCATCTTTAGCAAAAGTCGTTTCCAGAGCGATTTTGCTGCTGCAGAAAGTTGTTGCAGGCGAACCGGGTCGGCGACTGTTTGCATGCGATCTGGAACAGTTTTGTGGGCAACTATTTCACAATCGCGAAAGACTTGATTGCCCAAAACATGATCGGCGTCCTCGTGAGTGTTGACGACATACTTCGGCTTCTTAATCCCAAGTTCGGCGGCCATCGATCGCAGTTCTTGCGCGTGTCGCAAATCGCACTGCGTGTCGACAATAACGCCATCGCCAATCGCGATGATGCCTGAGTTGGCATCGCAAATTCGGTTCTTCTCGTTCAACACGGCATAGCAATGCTCGCTGACTTGCTGAAGCGTCATAGATGTCATTTGACTTGGCGTTGCGTTCGCTGTGAGCCGTTACTTGCCACCACGAAAGAAATCGAACACTGGAAGCTTCGTGGAATTGTTCACGCGCTTAATTTCGAGGGAACCGTGTAATTCG
The DNA here is from genome assembly GCA_020426925.1 of Planctomycetales bacterium. GTDB lineage: Bacteria > Planctomycetota > Planctomycetia > Pirellulales > Pirellulaceae > JAGQPC01. The sequence goes on from JAGQPC010000297.1 coordinate 1,351, forward strand.
AGTTCGTTTTCACCGACGACTCCGGTCACATCCAAACCTCGAAACCAATTTGCCAGCGGAGTGTCAAAATCGTCTGGCATGCGGCCGTGTGGTTTGCTCCACGCAGACGAAGTCCAGTACGTGGCGCCGTGGACTTTTTCCGTCGAGTATTCGCCTTCGAGCGGACACGTCAGACGAATATCGAGAATCCGTTCCGCTGTTGCTCTGGCATCTGCTGGTGGCACTCGCAATTGCTGTGAAAGCGTCGATAGAAATCGTGTGTTGCCCGTCGAAGTTTCGAACGCTCGCTGATAGCTTAACGTGCGGAACCACTTGTTTAGCTTGCTGTTGACCAGATCGCCGACGTGAACGTGCAGCTGTGCCGCTTCTTCGCGCTCTTCGACACTTAAATCGCCAACCGATTTCGTCAGCGCGTCTTGATCAAATGCAACAACCGAAAACTCGTTTGATGTCCAACGCCAGAGTCCCAACGGCAGCCTTTCAAACGCGTTTGCCTCTTCAACAACGATTCGACCAATCGGCAATAGATCAAGCAACCCAGGCCGCGGCCACGCTCCTAAATAAGCTGGAGCCGTTCGCAAGACAGCCAATGTCTGTTGCAACCGTCCTCGTCCCAGCGAAATCTCGACCGGCTCATCTCGCATCCCCAAGAACACGATGTGTGCTCCCGTGCTAGGCAAGACGTCACCTCCTTGAAGTGACACCTGAGCCGTGATGACGTTTTGTTCTGGCTGCACAATTCGCATGGGCTGCGGCGGGCCAATCACCGATGCGACCGTTCCGTACTTGATCGGAGAAAACGTATCCAGCTTGGCAGCGAACGCGATTCGCTCAAGACCTTCTCCAGCGGATTCACGACGGACGAAAACGGAGACCGCGTCCATATCGTTCCAGCGAGTCGCTTGGAATTGTTCGATTTGCTGAAGCGTAGAAAGTTCTGCTGAATTCACATTTGACACGACAACATCGGGAATTGGAAGAAAGAAGCCTCGTGCTCCGCGCACTGAGTCAAATGGCTTGTCACCGCGAAATTCCAGCTTGCTTCCATCGTGACGTTGCCCAAAGTTGGAAGGCAGCAGGTCCAACTGCGACAAGTGATCAGCCGGAGCGATACCGTACCCTTCCGCTGACGCGGCCAGTTGTGCCAGCTGAATCAGCTCCATTTCAGATACCGAATTCAATCGCCGGCGCAATTCAACTTGATAGTGAGGGCCGAGTAAATTTCGCAAAAACGCCTTCGACAAGAAAACGAATGCAGTTTCGCGCGGTTGCTTAACGCCATTCGCATTTGCAGGATTGTAAAGTCTCGCACGACGAAAATCTGGCGAGTCCGACAGTCGTTTGCCGTCTGACAAGAATTGCTCGACCATCACTCGGCAATTCGTTACCAGGTGAAAATCGTCTCGAGATGCGAAAAACGATCGCATTCGGTTGTCGGGACTCGACGCCAGCGAAACTTCGACTCCATTGATCAGGATCGTTTCGACTTTCACGTCGGCATCGCCGAACTGCTCGATCGCAATTTGCCGCTGCTTTTTCAGCTCCTTCATCAACAGCGGATTCTTAGCCTCAAACAGTACACCGATGGCGGCACCTTCCCGCATGTACATGTCCTTGCCGACAACTGCCATGTCGGCAACCACTTGGCCGCCCAACAACTTTGAAAGTGTCGTTTCACGCAGGCCAAGTTGCAGTTGCATCTTCGTGCTGACCAGCGCGTCGTGGCCACGCAAAGTCAGCATGCGGCTCAAGTCGCCGCCGTTTTGTTCTGCCAAATTCGACAACCACAGGTAATTGTCAAAACTTCCGAAGCGAACATAAAGCCAGTCATTAGGTACATACCGAGCAATCTGTTCGATTGAGCTGTCTGGTACATCGATAACACGTTCATCCTCGGGCCATAAAAGCCCAGAGGGAAGCGGATGCAGTTCGTTACCCGTCGAAGAGCGTGACAACATCGTGTCTCGCATTGCGTCGATCCGCAGAGACTCCGTATTAAAGAGCAGCCGCAGCAAATCGCTTTCAAGTGAACTCTTCCTGGACGCGACTGCTCTATCCGAGTTCAAATGCAATCGATTGCTCAGCATTGATGTCAAATAGGTTTCGACAACGGGTGAATAGTCGCCGTTACGCCGTTGCGCCGCCGCTGAATTCGAATAGTGGCGCCACCAGCGTTCCAACAAACGACGGTGCCGAAGGCTCTGATCATGTGGAACGACGCGAATGGTGTGTGGCTTGGGGGCTCGAATCGTCACATCAAACGGTTCATTACCTTTAAAAAGGAACCAGGCTGTAACGGCGGATGTCCCGCCCGGGTCTCTCGTGCCAACAAGATCACGGAGCAAACCCAACACTCGGCGAGACGTAATCGCAGGGTAGAAGACGCGGTCTGAATCGCTTTCAACTCGGTATCCGTTTGTGTGAACGACCGATCGATCCAAAGTTGGATCTAGCGAAATGGTGACGTGGGCAACGCCAAACGGCTCGCCAGATATAGCTTCGACGATGGTGTCTGCTGACAAGGTGGTTGCCGCCAGCGATAACGTCGCGAGCCCCAGCGCAGCTCGTAGCAAGGGCGCGTGGTTCCCTGGTCGACTCCATTCGGTATTCATTGTAGACCTCTCGTTCGTAGTCCCGCCTTTAGGCGAATCTGCTTACCCTTAGCCTTCCGCCTAGAGGCGGGACTACGAGCACACAAACAGCGCTGTCAAACTGGAATCACAACGTGATCGTCGTGCCCAGGACCTCTAAAAACGCGCGCATCCAAGCTGGGTGTGCCGGCCACGCGGGGGCAGTGACCAGATTACCATCCGTGTGCGCGTTGTCAAAAGTGCTAGCTGCGTCGACGTAGATTCCTCCACCAGCTATCACTTCCGGTCGGACAGCTGGGTATGCGCTGCACTGTTTTCCTGTCAATGTCCCAGCTGCAGACAACAGTTGCGCGCCATGGCAAATAGCTGCGATCGGTTTCTCGTGCTCCGCAAAGTGCTGTACGCATTTGATTACTGCTTCGTTCAAACGTAAATACTCAGGTGCCCGCCCCCCCGGTATCACTAACGCGTCGAAGTCATTTGGTGACAGCTCTGCGAACGTGGCATTCAACTGAAAGTTATGGCCACGTTTCTCGCTGTAAGTCTGCTCTCCTTCGAAGTCGTGAATTGCCGTCGCAACCGTTTCGCCTGCGGATTTGCCTGGACAAGCGGCCAAAACAGAGTGCCCGACCATCGTCAGCATCTGAAAAGGAACCATCACCTCGTAGTCTTCAACGTAGTCGCCGACCAACATTAGGATTTTCTTTTGCGCCATCGAATGCCCTTTGACTCAGATTCGCGTATTAGGTTTGCTAGACAACTCGCGATTATATCACGATGGGCGCGAGTGGAACGACAGGAGCAAACCAGAGAGGCATCGGCGGCGCATGGCGCAACTCAATCGCTTGAACGGAGATTTCACGGTTGCCCAGCGCTGCGAGATTTCGTAGGGCTGCGAACTTCGCAGCGCTGCAGGCTACCGTGACGACGCTTGATTCCGGAATGACATGGTGCAAAGGTCAAAAGCTGCTTCCGGAGCGTCTGGAGTCGATGCTATGCAAAAGCGTCGAGGAATGGCGGGCGGGCTTCGTCGTCAACTACGAAACCCGCCCGAACATTGCTGGAATCGTCGTCTCCTGATTCGGCTGCCATTTCTAAATCTGGAGATGGCTCTTCAAATGACTTGACGATTGCTTCCAATTCGCCGCGAATCACGCGTACGTCGTCAGGTGCAGTCACGCCTAACGTAACTCGGTTACCTGATATCTTCGTGATCGTGATTCGGACGTTGTCTCCTAAAATCAGTTCTTGACCTGCTTTTCGGCTTAATACCAACATGATGAGGCTCCTTGTGAGTCCGTTCGATTGAAGTGAGAAGGGATGAGCTTAGGCAGCAGGTGGACAATGTTCTCTCGTTTACGTTCGCGTCCGGTTCCTAGCCAGACGACCGCCGCTGTGTCTCCTTACTCCCCAATTCCAGTAATTCGTTGGAATCTGTCTGGTTTGAGGAAATTCCTAAAAAACATTCTCCATCTGCTGCCTGAGGAAGAGTCATTTCCTCGATGCTTTACTGAGTATCGCAACGTACGTGCCACGTTAGGTCACGCTGAGGAAACTTGAAATAAAAACTAAAATTCTTGGTCCTTTACCCAAGGCCCAGCCCCAAAATTGCCTCGTTTTCTGCCCAGCCTGCCCGAATTTTCACAGGCCGGATTGTGCAGTTGTGATCGGTTTGTCAAAACGCTCTCACTATGAGAATTAACGCCCGTCCGTTTCATTCGTACTCAAGCCGATTCTTTACAAGGTGCAGTCATGCTGTTTCGAATTCCCATTCCGACGCTAAGCATTCGCGAAGCGGGCTCTGGGTCATCGACCAGAAACCTGTTCGCTGGCCTCTGCTTCTTGGCCGCATTCAGCGCTATCGGTAACGCTCAACTTACTAAGAAGCTTAGACACGCAATCGAGACTGGCAACACAACCGAGTCAATCAAGTTGTTGTCAGCCGAGATCCAGCGAAGTCCGAATGAAGCGATGTTTTACTATCATCGAGGCAGCGAGAACTTTCGCGCAAATCGAATGAAAGAGTCGCTAGCAGACTTTGACCGTTTTGTTGAACTTGAACCAGCGGCAGAGTCGCGTCAATGGAAGCGAGGCATCACTGCGTACTACGCGGGCGAATACAAGAAAGGTTCTGACCAGTTCGAGCTCTATCAATCGTTTCACGGTAACGACGTCGAAAACGCCGTCTGGAAAGCGATGTGCGACGCGAAGCTTTTCGGCTTTGACCAGGCGTCTGCGAGTATCTTGCCGATTCCCAACGACCGCCGCCCTCCGATGATGCAGATCTACTCGATGTTCAAACAGGAAGCGACTCCCGAGCAAGTAGTCGAAGTGGCTGACCGCAACGCTAGTGAACTGAAAAACGATGCCCCGCTGTTTTATGCTCATTTGTATGTTGGTCTGTACTACGAGGCTGCGGGAAAGCCGGAACTCGTTCGCAAGCATATCGAGCAATCTACCAAGCATCGAATCGACCACTACATGTGGGATGTTGCGCGAGTCCATCTGCAACGGTTAGACTCAAAGGACCCGGCAACCAAGGCCCAAAAAACCTCTGAAGAAACATCTGAAAAGACGACTGTCGAGTGAACGTGAAACACTGGTTATTGGCCGCTCGCCCCAAGACACTGATGGCAGGGCTTTGTCCGGTTCTGATGGGCACTGCTTTGGCGGTTCGAGATGACGCGTTTCACGCGCTCGCGGCATTCATGGCTCTGGTTGGTGGGCTCGCCATCCAAATTGGCACCAACTTCTGCAACGACTACTGCGATTACTTTCAAGGAGCGGACACGGACCAACGGAAAGGCCCCACTCGCGCCGTGCAAGCCGGATTGGTTTCGCCGAACGCAATGCTCGGCGCGACCGCTTGCGCATTCGCGGTCGCCGCAGCGGCCAGCGGTTATTTGACGATTCGAGCCGGTTGGGGCATCGCGATCTTAGCCGTTTGCAGCATCGCATTCGGTGTCCTCTATACGGCCGGACGATATTCTTTGGCGTACCTGGGATTGGGTGACCCGTTTGTCTTGGTTTTCTTCGGCCCGGTCGCTGTCGCCGGAACTTATTTCGTGCAGGCGAAGGAAATTGCTATACATTCGATCGTTGCTGGTTTGGCACCCGGCGCCATCGCAACTGGCTTATTGGTCGTAAACAATTTGCGTGATATCAACGAAGATCGATTGGCCGGAAAACGCACACTGGCCGTGCGATTCGGAAAAACATTCGTGCGGTCGGAGTACGCATTCTGCATCTTGGTCGCCATTGCCGTGCCGATCGTATTGTGGGCGATGTTCGACTTCTCGCCGTGGACCATGATAGCGAGTGTCTTTGCATTGCCGGGCATGCTGCTCGTCCGTGCAGTGTTCAGCACAGACGGTTCAAAGTTAAATCCGTTTCTTGGGAAGACAGCCGCGTTGTTGCTCGCCTATTCGATCGTGTTTTCACTTGGAGTTACATCCGGATGGTGATTCCGTTTGAACGAGTTCGCTTGTTTCGGTTTTGCCTAGCAACAGATCCGTATCCGACTGGACTCGAAACGGCTGTACAGCGAGAAGGTTTGCTGCTGCGTTTAGAAACCGACAACGACACTCATTGGGCGGAAGCATCGCCTCTACCGGGCTGGAGCCGTGAATCGATCGACGACGTCATCGCCGCGGTGCGCAGGCGACGTTTTGACGCGTTCCCCTCTCTGCGATTTGCCTGCGATTCGCTGATGAGCGAGCACGCCGCCGGTTCACTCAACGTTCCGATCGCGCGCTTGCTGTCGGGCGATCGTGGCCAAGTGATCGCCGCTGCAGCGCGGTTGGCAGAACAACCAGTTGCGGCTGTGAAATTGAAGATTGGTCGACAGTCAATTCGCAAGGACATCGAACTCGTTCGACAAGTACAGCAATCCCTCCGACCGGACCAACGGTTAAGGCTGGACGCGAATCGAGCGTGGTCGCTGGCCGATGCAATTCGATTTGGCAACAACTGCGATCCTAGCACAACCGACTATATCGAAGAACCGACAAACGACCCGTCGCACCTTGAGGCGTTCTACGAGGTCACGAAGTTGCCGTACGCGCTGGATGAAACGTTGATCGAGCAAAGATACACTCCGGAACAATTCCCGCGAGTTTCCGCGTTCATTGTTAAACCGACGTTGATCGGCGGCAGGGCTGAAATTGAAAGTATTGCCAGCTCCGCAATCCCGATTGTGTTTTCTGCGTCTTTCGAATCGATGGTTGGCTTGTCGCACATCGCTCGATTGGCAGCGAATCACAGTCCTGACATTCCGGCCGGATTGGATACGTATCGCTGGTTGCGTTCAAATGTCGTAACCGCCGGCGTAGAATTCGTCGATAGTCATATCTCCGTCCGCTGGCCATTGGGAATTGACGAATGCAGGTTAGTCGAGGTGCCGCTGTGATCGATCGATCGATTGCGTGCCCGTTGTACTCGGCGGCGGAGACTGTTCCGGATGCGCCGTTCTTGATCGACGACGATTGCGTCTTTTCATATTCTGACTTCAGCGAGCTGGTGGATTGTGTCGTTAAGGATCTCATTGACCGATACATCGATCAAGGCGATCGACTCGCCTTTCGTGCGCCAAACAATGCCGTCTCGCTGGCGACAATCTGGGCGTGCTTTCGCTTGCGAGTTATCGCTTGCCCGATCAGCACGCGCGTACCGCACTCGACCGCACAACAAATGGCGGACCAGATTAGCGGAATCTTGATAGAGCCTTTAGCCTCCGCGAAACCCAATCAACCGTCCGCACACAACGCACCGGTTACGGTTTCGCCAGATGACTACGCGACGATCATATTTAGCTCGGGAAGCACTGGAACTCCAAAAGCGGTTGTTCACAAACTGCAAGCTCATTTCGCGAGCGCGCGGGCGTCAAACAAGCGGATCCCGCTTGCAGAGAGCGATCGCTGGTTGCTGTTGCTGCCGGTTTATCACGTCGGCGGACTGGCGATTGTCTTTCGATGTGTGCTGAGTCGCGCGGCCGTTGTCATTCCGTCGCCGAAAAAGGAAGTTGAAGACTCGATAATTGCTAATTCCGTCACGCACTTATCGCTCGTTGCAACCCAACTGAAGCGAATTCTGGCTGCAAATCCCGAATCGCTTCGGAGATGCAAAGCCGTTCTCGTTGGCGGCGGCCCGATTCCGCGCGAACTCGCGTTGCAAGCTACACTACAGAACGTTCCGCTTCATGTGACGTACGGAATGAGCGAATTCGCGTCGCAAGTCGCAACATCCCCTCGGCTGTTGCCCGATGAACTCGCAAACGACGACGGACACAATGTAATGGCCGGTAACGCGTTGTCGCACGCTCAAATTGCGATCGCGAGCGATGGTGAGATCCTCGTTCGAGGTGAATCACTGATGGAAGGCTACTGGCGTCGCGATGCGTCTGGCTCGAGCTGTGATACAGGAGTCGATTCAGAAGGATGGTATCACACAAACGACATGGGAACGTTGGACGAATTCGGCCGTTTAAGCGTGCTCGGGCGGAAAGACAACATGTTCATTTCCGGTGGCGAAAATATCCATCCAGAGGAAATCGAAGCGGCAATCATGACAATGAGTGAAGTCCGACAAGCATTGGTCGTTGCGGTGCCCAACGGTGAATATGGCCACCGACCGATTGCATTTGTAGATTCGTCAGCCTCGTTCGACGCGTCACGAATTCGAGATCACTTGATGAGGCACCTTCCCAGGTTCAAAATTCCAGACTCTTTTCTAGCCTGGCCGAAGCAGGCAATCGGTTCGATGAAACCGAGCCGAGCACAGTTTCGCCAGCTCGCAGTCGATCAACTGCAACATGGGCAGAAGTAGAACATCAATGATCCTACAATCAGCGATCTTCCGAACGGTGTGCCGGTGGTTGTTTTTTCTGTCGGCGGGAGGCGTGACAGTCGGATCACTGCTGCCGCAAACGCATGTTTCGAGCGTGTTTGTCCTGAAAGATTGGATCGTCCACGCTGCAGCGTACGCGTTTTGTACAGTGTTGGCGATCTGTGGCTTTGAGGGATTGCCTAGTCGAATTCGAGCGATGATTGGATTGCTCATGTTGGGTGGCGTAATAGAAATCGTTCAGCCATACGTTGGTCGAAGCTTCGCATGGCACGATCTACTCGCGAACCTTGGCGGAGTTGTGATCGCAGCTGCCACCACTTGGCCGTTCGCGCGCTGTGCCGAATCTTAAAGCAGTCGACAGTTTCCGGTAGTGAGTGTGCAGGCAGGCGCCTCCGGTGCACCGAGTTCCCAGCAGGAGGCTAGGTACGAGAGCACGCACGCCCTGTCTGCTGCATCACTGATGCCATCTCGGCGGAGCGAGATGACTACATCCAGCAGGAACGAATCTAACGCTGAACGCGAGCGTTCCCTTTCCAGATACTCCAGACTTGATCTTCGTCGGCGGGTTGGCCGTAGTCGGTGAGCATCGTTGCGGCAAGTGCACCGCTCGCCCAGCCAAACTGAGCACACTTTTCGATTTCCCACTCACGCAGAATTCCGTAAAGCAAACCGCCGACAAATCCGTCGCCGCCGCCGATTCGATCCAAGACTCCGATTTCGCGCGGCTCAAGCACATGCCAGTCGTCGCCTGCGGAAACGATTGCCCCCCAGTTATGACAATTGACGCTGACGACTTCTCGCAGAGTTGTCGCAAAAATCGACGCGTTGGAGTATTTCTCCTTAACGCGGCCGATCATTTCTTTGAAGCTTTCGATCTTTGCGTTGATGTCTTTTCCTCCTGCTTCGGGGCCTTGAATTCCCAAGCAAAGCTGGAAGTCCTCTTCATTGCCAACTAAGACATCGGATAAGCTTGCGATTTCACTGAAAGTCACCGCAAGTTCGTCTTCACGCCCCTTCCAAAATGATGCCCGATGATTCAAATCGAACGAGATCTTCGCGCCGTGCTTCTTTGCTGATCGAGCGACATCCAGACAGAAATCGCTGGCGTCTTTTGACAACGCGCCAATCAGTCCGGACATGTGGACGATTTGTGCTCCTTCGTCGCCGAAGATGCGGTCCAGGTCAAAGTACTTCTTGTTCAGCATGCGACCAACTTCACCGGCGCGATCGTTTTGAACGCGAGGTCCGCGAGACCCACTTCCGCTGTCGGCCATGTTGATTTGATGACGGTAACCCCATGGCGAATCTTGCTCCAATTCGGGGCCTTCGTAGTCCATGTGACGACCAGCCAAATTGTCCTTAATAAACCGCGAGACAGGGCTGCCTTTCACGAACGCGGTCAGGATTTTGACGGGCAGTCCAAGATACGACGACACGCTTCCAACGTTGGATTCAGCGCTGGTCGCTTGCATTTTGAAGGTATCACTGCAGTGAAATGGTTGACCATTGATCGGCGTCAATCGCAGTCCCATGCTCGTCGGAATGATCATGGCGTATTTTGCGTCTTTGCGTAGTTCAAGCATTCAGTTGGAATCCTGTCGAATAGTTTTTGAGATACATTCAGCGACCTGGACGATTCCCAAGTCGTCCAGCAGCAGCTGCCAAAGCATTCGCTCGCCGCAATTATAAAGAAAAGGCGCCGCAGCGGTAGCGAGGCAACGGCCAGCGTGGTTGGGCAGCGAGTGAAACGTGGCAAGCCGCGATTGGGCGTCGCCGCTACGGCAAACCTTGAGTTCTGCGAAGGATCCATTCGCCGGTGAGCAGTGCCACGATCAACACAGCAACCAGCGGGCTGTTCCAAATAGGCTCTGCGGGCAGGACGGCGTTTCGACTGCGAGCCGACGACGGAAGCTCGCGGAACATCTTGTCCGCGTTGCGCTCAGTGTAGCTTTTGCCACCACTTCGACTCGCGAGCAATTCCATGCTGTCAAAATCGGCAGCCAGCCGAGTCTGCTCGGTCGTGCGAGCAGCGACCGTGATACTACACTTCACCGCTCGCGGTGTGATCCCCGGCGCACGCAGCCATGCGTCGTATTGTCCAGCCGCGACAGCCGGGATGACCGCCGAAAACCTGTCTGGATAGTATACATCGGGAGTGAGCCTCGCTTCACTTACAAGCTCACCGCTTTTCTCAATGACGACTGTTACGGGCTCTTCATTTGATACGTGCTGTGCGTAGAGAGTCGCGCGGATTGGAATGTCATCGCCTTCGGTTAACGAATCTTTCAATACGGCAAGCAGCCCGTCTACGTCCGACAGCAGTTTGCTGCGTCCCAACATTCGAATCGTTTGCAACCAGTACCGGCCAGCCGGATCTTCCACTTGCCGAAATCTCCACCGCCAAGTTTGATCGAAAAAATGCGTTAGCACTCGTCCGCCGCCGACATGATGTAGCGTTATTCCGACGGACCGCTGCGTTGGGCGATCAGCGCGAACGAGATCACCGAGACTCTGCACACCTCGCGACAGGTTTTCGTAGCTCGCGTAGTTCCTGTGGTCGTCCAAAACAGCGGCTAATGACTCCCACACGGACTCATTTCCTTGCGGAGTAGCGGACAACTGCATGTTGCCGCTCGATTTGCCAGACAACGTCGGTTGTAGCCCGTATTCGATCAGCGGATCATCAGCTGCTGACGTGGAAACTGCACTCGGATTTAAAATCGCGGCAGTGGCAAATGGAGATAGCGCACTTAGCTCGGAGTCGTTTGCAATCCAGTTCGCATTTTTTCTAGTGCCGCAGATAACGATCGCGGAACGCCGATTCTCAGAAACAGATTTGGCAATACGCTGTTTCGTCGCCGCATAAAATCCCTCGGGGTTGACGTCGCACATGACAAAAACGTCAAACGCGAATAGCTCATCGCTGGTCGCCGGAAACAACGCCAGCGCGGTCTGGTCAACTTGCGATAGTTCGAAATCTCCGTCCTGCAAAAACGTTCTCACTTCGATTCCTGACCCTTCTTCCGCCGTAGCTCGATCCAGTAGCGTCTTGAGAAATCGGTATTCGAACGTTGGCTGTTCAGCCACAAGCAGCACTCGAACGTTTTCATCTCGCACATCGACCGTCGCAGTGACCACGTTGTTGTTTTCGTTTGCTTCGCCTTCAAGCACATCGGCCGAAATCACATAGTCGTAACGTCCCGCCGATGTTGGCTGATGTGAAAAGTGGACGTTCGTTGGAAGATCACTGAGTTGAACAGATTGCGTTTCCAGGATTTCTGAATCATCTATTCGCCGAAACGACAACAACAGATGAGGCGACTCTGATGAAATGTCGTAACCAGTGCCATTAACCGTACAGGAAACGGTCACCATGTCGTTCACGAACGCTGCAGGTGGAGCAGTCACAGCGTTCAGTTCGATGTCCGGACGAGGCCGCTCACTGCCAAGCGTCAATGTGAAAACTGGAACGTCGTGATGTTCGGTGATGGTTGCCGCTCGTTGAAGGCTTGTTCCCACGGTCGCGATACCATCGGAAACGAGAATTGCCGCAGCAGTTGGTTTACCATGCTGAGATTCAATCGCTGACAGGATCATGTCGCCAATGGCAGATTCGTCGTGGTCCGCCTGCACTTCGCTAACAAGCTCTTCACTGGAATCTGGCGACGTGGTAACCATCCCGGACAGCGTGAACCAACGCACGTTGTACCGGTCCGTTAGCCGCCGCAAATTTCTGGAATTGAGAAATGCGGCTTTTGCTTGGTTGATCCGAGAGTTATCGGGAAGCGATGCCTGGCGAATTTGGCTAGTAATTCGTTTCGCTTGTGGGCCAACATACCCGTCGATCGTGTTCATGCTGGTCGACGTGTCGAAGCACACCAGTAGATCAGGCTTCTCGGAAACTAGTGGCCGATACGACAGTCGATACAGCAAGAACAGCGTCACGGCAAAAGTCAGGCAACGCAATGTCGCCACAACGATCCGAATGTGGGAATTTGCGAACTTTTGTCGCCGATAGCTCCAGACGATTAGCCACACGCCAGCCACAGCGACCAAAATTGTCAGAAGCGGAGGCCACGGAGCATGCCAAACCAACCGACTGTCAATCGTGGTCGACAGAATCCACACTTCAAATGCCAAGGGCTACTCCAGCGAAATCAGGTAAGCGATGATGTCCGCGACGCCCTGGGCCGTTAACTCTTTTTCTAAACCGTCGGGCATTAGTGATTTGCCCGTCGCTTGCAACAAGTCAACGTCGTCCTTTGCAATATCGATTCGTTTTCCGTCCGACTGCAAAAGCGAAACAGTACTTTCGTCGTCTTTGATCACGATGCCTTGAAATGTCCTTCCGTCTTTGGTGACGACGTTGAACGCTTCGTATCTGGCGTCAACTTCACGACTGGGATCGATGATGTTCGTGAGCAAGAATTCCGCACCACGATTTCGAAGCGGCGCCAAATCTGGGCCAACTGGCGTCCCATGTCCTTCAAGCTGATGACATGACACACATACTTTCCGAAACGCGATTTGGCCACGGCCAACGTCGCCCGACATTGCCAGGACAGATTTCATTTCGCCAAGTACTGCTGTTCGATCTGACTCAGCACCAAGCAGTTCCTTGGCAGCTTTCGACACTCGCTGGTCAGGATGCGAAAGAAATCGCTGTTTCTGCTGCGAGCTGAGGTACGTCACGTTGAGCAATCCGGAGCGGATCGATTCTAAAACGGCATTAGCTGATGCATTACGCGAGACCAATCGATCGATGGCGACACGTCGCGTTCCAGCAGGCAGGCCCGGTATCGCAGCGATAAGCATTTGCCCCGCAACAGGGGACCGAAAACTCGCCAATTCCGTAACTGCGGCATTCCGGACCGCGATCGGCTGAGTCGGCGAAATCAATGCTTCTAAGTCAGCAGATATCTCATCGAACCGGCCGAGGCATAATTGGCTGATGGCATCGACTCGGTTTTCAGTAGAACTCGCTATTCGTTTGCGTGCGTCATCGACAACACTCGAAACGACGCTTTTCGGTGACGACACCTTGAGATC
>JAGQPC010000297.1:14853-15678 GCA_020426925.1 Planctomycetales bacterium
GCAGTAGCTCTTCACCGCGTCGACCTGTGCCAAGCAATAGCTGAGCATACGCATTCCGTTTTACGGGCTCTGGCCGCTGTTCGAGTGTGTAGAGCGCCTGAGCAATGTGAGTGCCGTCTCTACCAATGTGCGCCAGCAGTTTATTCGCCAATGGTGTAGATAAGGATGGCAGTTTTTCCAGCATTTCGACACGATCAGCACCGACGGAGCTGAGTATCGCGAATTGCATGCGGTCGTAGTCGCCATCCTTGCTTGCCAAGGCACCTAGCGTCTCGGTACGAACACGATTATCGAACTCACCAACTGTAAGCGCCAGCTGATAGCGAACGAGAATATCATCGTCAGAGGCGAGCTCCCTTAAACGCGATGTTGTTGCTTCGCTGTAGTAAACTGCTGTTTCGACCAGCTTCAACGCGTGACGGCGGACTTGACCGTGTTCGTCATGGAGTGCTTTTACAAGCATCGACTCAGAAAGCCGGTCAATCGATCGTAGGCAATAAAGCGATCGAATCTGCGCCTGGGGCTCATTGCTGGTTTCGAACTCTTTCGTGAGGAGTTGCGAGAATTGCTCCTTCAATTTGGCGTCACGTTGAGACCGTTCCACAATCAGCCGAGCGGCGGTATCGCGATGCCAGCCATTTGAGTGCCCGAGCATTTTGACGAGTTCTTCGGAAGATGCATCGCCAGGCATTTGCCGTTTTGTCGCCGTCCAATTGGTCGGCACCACTCGATAAATCCGCCCACGATCGCGACCACTGTTCAGATCCAGGTGCTTTTTGATCATCGGCGGCAAGCTCCATGGATGCTCAATCACCTCGCGATACA
>JAGQPC010000298.1 GCA_020426925.1 Planctomycetales bacterium
TTGGGAAAATCGTAACCGATGTCATTCAAATTCGACTGCCTTCAAACTCTAGGTGGATGCAAAGCACAAGCTATTTACGTCGATAATCCTGAAGCAATAACAGCACTAGGAGCACTAACGGAGGAACATGTGGTTCGGGAACAGAGACTAAGCGAACCGGTTTCTCATACGCATCAGCTTCAAAAGCACGCACTAGGTCACTTGTCGTAAACAGTCCATCTCCATTCCAGTCGCCTTGCTCCCATCCTGCTGCCTCGTTCGTTTCGAATTTACTAGCTCTGAATACGGCAACCAAATCTGAAGAGTTGAATTGTCCGTCAATGTTTGAGTCTCCGTAGTGAGTCATGGCTAAGTTGGTTATCCAAAACTCACGATCCTCCGCACCTACGCGAAACTTCCGATCGGCGAAGTAAACATCATATTTTGGATCTTGGTTTTGACTCCTCACTGCCGCTGCGATTTCATCGAAATCCAATCCAGAGCAGGAGCCGTCTCGATTAATATCGCACGCTAGCGCCAAGTCCCCACGGTCGCTTCCAGCTTCCCATTTTCCAATCTGATTAGTCACAACTTGCTTGAGATTGGAAAAGTCGACGTTGACATGTTCGGACCCTACAGAGGCTTCGAACGCAAAGTTGAACCTTGGAAAATCAAAAGCTGCATAGTTAGGTGGTTGCACGATGAACTCACGCGCAGATTCGAGTTCTGCCGCCGAAACATTGAATATTTTACGAATTTGCAAGCGTGTGTTGTCATCCGAAACAGTTTCGAGGATTTGAAACCTGTTCCTTAGGAAATGAAAATCAGTCCGCGCATACTCGTCCTGATCATCGAAAACGACATCCACATAGAACCTGTCAACGAAGGACAAAATAGACTTCTGATCCGCTCCTAGCTCCGAATGATTGGCAAATCGGATGACGTTTTCAGCTTCGGCGGTGCCCAAAGACGCACAAACGAGCGATAGTGCGAGCAACCTATACATAGCCACCTCCCATAGTCTCTACTGTGATTTCAGACAAACTACAGATTGCATAGTAGAGTGTTGGAATCTATAGTAGTCAATACTGCAATTTGCATAATCCGAAATATTTGAGGAGGGTTGAATGGCCAGAAAGGCTTCAGGCAGACCTACAGACACTGAGCTTGAAATACTTCGTATCATTTGGGCCAGCGGCCCACGAAGCGTTCGCCAGGTTCATGAGGAGCTTCGACAGACGAAAGATGTCGCGTATTCGACGGTGCTGACGCAGATGCAATTCATGTACAAGAAGGGGATGTTGTCGCGCGACGAAACGTATCATTCGCACATCTACAAGGCAGTCAAGACCAAGTTGCAAACCGAAAGGAGTCTTGTGCGATCGCTGATTAAACACACGTTTGGTGGTTCAGCTCGGAACCTCGTACTTCGTGCGCTGGAAACGGAGAATATCTCGCCAGAAGAGTTGGATAGAATTGACAAGCTGTTTGATGACTAGATGAGGATGTGCCATGTCCTTCGCAAATCAGGTCTACTGGGCAGTTATTGCAAGCGTGCCGCTTACATTGCTTGCCTGTTTTTCGTACTTCCTGATCGCAGAAATCGGAAAGTCCTTGAAGCCGGTCGTTCTTTCCCGTATCGCAACAATCGCATTGGTGTTTTGTGCTGCTGCGCCCCTTATTGTCGCAGCCTGGATTACTGCACTTCAAATGAACGCTTCTGCTGATGCGATGCCAGTGTTCGAAGCTGGCTCAATTGATTCGCAAGGCATCGAATCCCCGTCTGACACAAATGGTTGGGAACTCACGCTGATCCAAGCAATTCCTCAACTTGGCCTAGTGATCGTATCCGTCATTGTATTGCTGCAGGTGCGCCACGTCGTTGGATTCGTCCTGCAAGCGGCGACCGTTTCGCGGCAAGACCAACTTGAGGATCCTGATCTGAGATTAACATTTGATCGGCTTGGCCGGCGACTTGGAGCAGGGCGAACTCGTTGGCGAGTCGCTCAATCCATTGGAACACCCTTTGTCACAGGTTGGTTCCGTCCCACGATTTCTATCCCCACCAATGTCAGCAACCAGCTTGAGCGGGGAGAGGTTGAAAACTTGGTGCGGCATGAATTGGCTCATGTTCGCCGTTGGGACAATTGGTGGCTGCTCGTTCAACGGGCGATCGAGACGCTGCTGTGGTTTCATCCGCATATCT
>JAGQPC010000299.1 GCA_020426925.1 Planctomycetales bacterium
AATCGAGGTGCTCGCGAATCTGAAATCGATCACGCAGAGGTGCCGATAATAGTCCGGCTCGCGTTGTCGCACCGATGAGCGTAAACGGCTTTAGCCATAGATTTAAAGTGCGTGCGTTGGTGCCTTCGCCGTTCACGATGTCGATTCGAAAGTCCTCCATCGCGGTGTACAAATACTCTTCAACCGGCTTCGGCAGACGATGAATCTCATCGATGAAGAGCACTGAGCGCTCGTCGGCGTTGGTCAGATAGGGCACCAAGTCCTTTGGCGCTTGGAGTGCCGCACCACTGGTCAACTGGACATTGACCTTTAGTTCGCGAGGCAAGCATAATGCAAATGTGGTCTTGCCCAGCCCAGGCGGTCCGTCGAACAAAATGTGGCCGAGAGGATCACCTCGTTTGACGGCTGCATCGACGGCGATCATCAGTCGGTCAAAGACGTCACGTTGTCCCACCATATCGTGAATCGACGAAGGGCGCAGGTCGCGGTCCTTTTCGTCAGATGGCTCGTTATCCATCCCGCTAATGATTGTTTCTCTGGCCATGCAAATACGGTACGCGTCTGCGTGAAATTGTTCAATGGCAGCACGTTTTCGTGGAACTCACAATGGGCCTGGAATCAGAGAATTCAAAGCCTCGGCGATCGTGTGGCGGCGAAAATCTCGCCTATTTGGCATGATGACGGCGGCGGACAGGTTTTGGCGCTCGTGCTCGGCGAGCTAGCCGCTCGCTCTTCTTGTAGCCGTATTCGATGGCGAACCATTCGGCGAATCGTTCTCGATCCGTGTAGCTGCTGTTGCGATCGTCCAGCAAGTGCCCAAGTTCGTGAATCAAGATATTGTTGAGATAAAAGTCTTTCACGGCCTCGGGCGTCCAAACCAGTCGCCAATCATGCTCGTCAGTGTGGACCCAGCGACCACCAAACATTCGAGCTTCGTTCATTTCCGCTGGACGAGGCGGACGACCGTAGAATTCGACAAGCCCGGCTTCAATGGGGTACAGGTACAAAGTCGATCCCCATTGCATGCCGTAGCACGGAAAACTTCGCTTCTTGCGAGTCATACGGCTAAGCTGGACAACCTCGAGCTGCTCAAGCATTTCATCCGGCAACTCGGCCAGGCGATCGCGAACTTCTTGTTCCGTCACGACATGGACAAAGTCAGGTCCTGGGTCCTGAACGACAACGCGATACTGCGCCCCCTCAATACCCTCAGATTCGTACCAATCTTCAGGCGGCGCGAACGGGAACTTGTAGTTCTTGTCCAGGCCACGAGTCCGTTGGCTCAGCGCGGCACCATGTCGAAAGCGTTTCGGCGACACCACGTTTTGTGGAACGCGAAGCTGGCGTTTCGAGTTGGATGAATGGAACCGACGGGACATTGCTCTGCCTTCGTTGACGACATGACCTTCTACGTAAATTAGAGATTGAAGGTCTACAGTATGCTAGTTCGGGTTCACGACGAAATTCAAGTGGATTGCTGTAACATATTGTGAGCACATGTTTTACGTCGTTAGCGAATGTTAGGCACACGAGATCGACCGTATCGAACATGCGACATTTTCCGGATTCGCGCTCCGATTGATTTACCACCCACGTGAAATCAGTCGTAACCACAGGGGGGGGGGGTAGGCCTGGCTTTACCAGACGCGGCTCACGTAGTCTTGGTTACAATTATCAGACTGACAGCAAGCCGCAGCGCGTTGTGAATTGGTAACGTGCGACACGCCGCCTGCCACGGTGCAGGCGAACAACTAAACTGCTGACAGAATCCCGCCTCACGTTCCACCCCGCCGAACAAAATGAATCGTCTTATTCTTACTGCCACTGTGATCGTGCAACTTTGCGTTGCTCGTGCTAACGCTGAATCAATTCGCTTTAGCCGAGATGTGCGATCGATCCTATCCGACAAGTGCTTCAAGTGCCACGGACCAGACGCCGAATCGCGCGAGGCGGATCTGCGGCTCGACAATCGCGAAGATGCCGAGCACGTGCTCGATTCTAGCGACTCGGAACTTCTCCGCCGCATCGTCTCAGACGATCCTGACGAAGTCATGCCGCCCCCTGGTTCGAAAATCACGTTGACTGATCGTGAACGTGAGATCTTGACCAAATGGATCGCGAGCGGGGCCGAGTACGAAGGGCATTGGTCGTTCCAGCGGATTGGAAAACCCGACGTTCCGGATGTCGTCGCGAACGTTCCGGGATGGTCCATTCCTGTCCAAGGTGCTCCGGCGATGAACGATATTGATCGCTTCGTCGTCGCCAATCTAAACTCGCATGGATTGTCTCCGCAGCCACAGACATCTCGCGAGCAACTCGCAAGACGCCTCTATTTTGATTTAACTGGATTGCCTCCGACGATCGATGACATCGACGCATTCCTAAACGATGATTCTGCCGACGCTTATGAAAGACTCGTCGATCGATTACTCGCCAGCAAATCGTTCGGTGAACGTTTGGCTTCCGATTGGCTGGACGCCGCTCGCTATTCGGACACGTATGGATACCAGGTCGATCGAGACCGATTTGTTTGGCCGTGGCGAGATTGGCTGATCAACGCGATCAACGACAATCTTCCCTATGACGATTTCATTACGTGGCAGCTTGCGGGCGATCTTCTGCCTGACGCAACCGACAACCAAATCTTGGCAACCACGTTTAATCGTTTGCATCCGCAAAAGGTCGAAGGAGGAAGTACTCCAGAAGAGTTTCGCGTGGAATACGTCGCCGACCGCAACCATACTTTTGGAACGGCGTTCTTGGGCCTGACGCTGGAATGCTGTCGCTGCCACGAACACAAGTACGATCCAATCACACAAACGGAGTACTACCAGCTGTTCGCGTTTTTCAACAACATCGACGAAGCCGGGCTCTATTCGTATTTCACCAGCTCCATTCCGACACCGACCCAACTGCTAACGACGGAGTCGCAGCAAGCCGATATCGCGTCTAAACGAAAAGCAATCCAAGACGCGGAAGAAAACGTCAAATCGGTTGCGGACAAACAACTGGACGCGTTCGTCGAATGGTTGTCCACAACTCCGACAGCTCCAGAAACGCTGCCAGGGCAGATCGCCCATCTGAATTTTGAAGGCGGAAATGGGGCCAACAAAACGGTGCAAGGAAAAGTCGGGTCAGCGGCCGAGCTCACCGGCGACGACGCGATCGGTTTGAAGGTCGGGAATTTCCGCCGCTCGCAACCGTTTTCCGTTTCGCTGTGGATCAACTCACCTGATCACAAGGAACGAGCCACCATTTTTCATCGCTCGCGAGCGTGGACCGATGCTGGAAGTCGTGGCTATCAGCTGCTGATGGAAGACGGCAAGCTAAGTTTTTCGCTGATTCATTTTTGGCCTGGCAACGCAATACGAGTTAGCACGAAGCACCAGGTCGCAATCAATGAATGGACTCAAGTCACGGTTACGTACGATGGATCGAGCAAAGCGTCTGGCGTCAGGCTCTACCTAAATGGAGAACTGGCTGACTCCGAAGTCATTCGCGACAACCTTTATAAAAACATCACTGGCGGTGGCGGCGACAACATTGCCATCGGCGAACGATTTCGCGATCGAGGTTTCAGCAAAGGCAAAGTCGACGAGTTCCGTGTTTTCGATCGCCAATTGACAGACGTCGAAGTGAAGAATCTATTCGCTCCAGAACATCTATCGAACCGGCTTCATGCAGCGGCCGAAGTACCCAAGTCCGAATCTGCTGATGCATTGCGTCAACAGGCAGAAGACGTCTACGCCTACTTTCTCTGTTCCAATGAAGAGTACAAACAAGCTCTCGCAACGTTGCGTGAAGCCCACCAATCG
>JAGQPC010000300.1 GCA_020426925.1 Planctomycetales bacterium
TCATTGAGCCCGGGAATGATCGGGGCAACCATCACGCTGGTGGGAACATCAGCACTCGCAAGCTTCTCGATCGCACGAAATCGCGACTCGGGCGAACTTGTCCGCGGCTCTAGCCGCTTGATTAGTTCTTGCTGATTCGACGTAATGCTGATCGCGACTCGAACCAGATCCATCGACGCCATCTCAGAAAGTAAATCGAGATCTCTCGTCACCAAGCTGTTTTTGGTGATGATTTCAACCGGCTGACGTGCTTCCAACGCGACCTCAAGACATTGCCTGGTCAACTGAAAATGCCGCTCCGCCTGCTGGTAGCTATCGGTGACGCCAGAAAACATGATCGGTTCACATTGCCATTGTGGACGATTGAGAAAGTCTCGGAGCAACTTAGCAGCATCGAGCTTCACTAGAATCTTCGATTCGAAGTCTAGCCCCGCATCCAGTCCAAGGTATTCGTGAGTTGGCCGAGCATAACAGTAGCTACATCCGTGAGCACAGCCGCGATACGGATTCACGCTGTAGCTGAAGTGAATGTCTGGACTATCGTTTGTCGAAACGATCGATTCAGATTTGTCCGGGTAGTACTTGGTGCGAATCGCCTGAAGTTCGCTTTGTGCGTCGTCATCGTGTTCGAGGTATTCCAGTTCGTTGTCGAGCTGAACAGTCGCAAATCGGTTTGCCGGTCGAACATTCGCGCCTCGCCCTTTGGCAGAAACTCCGTTTCCCATTGTTGAATCTGACATGATCGAGCGGTTCACAATGTCCTTGTGCTGGAATCGATTTCGACTTGAATCGGCGAATATACGCGTGACCAGCTAAACATTGTGCCGCTTCGATCATAGAAGCGAAAGTCGGCAGGCCAGCTATTGGTTGCTTGCGACTTGCGATTACGTATAAATGTGGCACAAACGAGTCCCTCAGGAGGCAGCGATTTCTTCCATGATAAATGTTCGATTACTTGCGGTGATTGTTTCCTGCAGTTGCGTGCATACGTTGAACGCGGCGCAGCCGAACATCGTCGTTCTGATCGCAGATGATTTGGGATACGGGGAACTTGGGTGCCAAGGCAATCCGCAGATCCCGACGCCACACATCGATCGGCTCGCCGAAACAGGGGTTCGCTGCACTCAGGCCTACGTGACCGCTCCAAATTGCAGTCCGTCGCGTGCTGGTTTTCTGACCGGTCGATTTCCGACACGGTTCGGTTACGAATTCAATCCGATCGGTGCTCGAAACGAAGATCCAGGAACGGGCATACCACAATCGGAAACGTTATTGTCGGAAATGCTGCACAACGTTGGTTACACCACTGCACTCATCGGCAAATGGCATCTTGGCGGCGCGCCAGATTTTCATCCTCAGCGACACGGTTTCGACGAGTTCTTTGGCTTCACACACGAAGGACATTATTTCGTTCCTCCGCCTTGGACGGGCGCGACAACAATGTTGCGGCGCAAGTCGTTGCCAGCCGGCACAGCGGGATCTCGTTATCGCGTTTCCGATTCGCTGATCTATTCGTCCCACATGGGGCATGACGAACCGGACTATGACGCGAACAACCCGATCCTGCGAATCGGACAACCGGTCGTCGAAGAGGAATACTTAACCGACGCGATCGCTCGCGAAGCATGTAGCTTTGTCGATCGATTTCAGTCGAGTCCATTCTTTTTGTGCGTGACTTTCAACGCCGTGCACAGTCCGCTGCAAGCGAAGAAATCGACGTTTGCCAAATTCGACTCGATCGAGGACGTCCACCGCCGCATCTTTGCAGCGATGTTGAGCGATTTGGATACTGCAGTTGGTCGAATCGTGAACAAGTTGGATGAGTGCAAGATTCGCGAAAAGACTTTGGTCGTTTTCTTCAGCGACAACGGCGGTCCGACAAAAGAACTCACGTCGAACAACCTTCCGCTGAGAGGAGGCAAGGGCTCGATGTACGAAGGAGGGCTGCGAGTTCCATTCATCGCAAACTGGCCAAGCGTTCTTCCGCGCGGACGTCAGTGCGACGACGTCATCAGCTCGATGGATATTCTTCCGACCGCCGCTCGTCTCGCGTCAGCCGAAGTGCCAAATAGTATCGATGGGAGAGATATCTTGCCGGTCTTGCGTGGCGATCAAACAGGACTGTATCAAAGGACGCTGTATTGGCGACAAGGTAATCGAGCCGCATTGCGAGACGGCAACTGGAAACTCGTCTCATCAAATCGCAGCAACCGTGGCCGGAAGTGGGAACTGTTTGATCTACAATCAGATATGGTTGAATCGCATGATTTTGCTGCCGAGAATCCCGCCAAGCTACAAGAGCTCGTGTCAAAGTGGACGGAACTCGACAAGCAAATGATGAAGCCCGCGTTTTAATTTGCACCGAGGGCACCGTACAAGATCGATGATTTCGTTTCACCTCGAGCGTCGATCGCAAATTCTCGCAATCTTGGCAAAGTCTTTACGCAACCTACTGAGAATCTTGATCGCGCGATATTACGTTTCACATTCGTGAACGCGAATGAATTGGCGGCGCGGAACAGACAGATTCATCTGATGCGACGGTATCACGTTGGCTGGTTGTTCCCGAATGGAATGAGGCTCAAATTGCGTTGGCTTGATCAACTGATACTCTTCAGTCGAAGAATCGTCGATTGGAGACCGCAGTCTCGCCCTGGCAAGTGGACGATTGTGTCACTCGTGTTTGCTTCGATTGCTAGTTTCGGCACCATGCTTGCCGGGATGTTCGTGCTGACCCACGTCGTGTTGGCGCCGCTCTCGATCGTTTTCGGCGCGATCTTTGGCGTGGGTTTCGGATTCCCAGCGTATCGCTGCGTTCAATCGGCTATCAGCTGCCGTCGTATGGAACGCCTGCTGTACGATGGTCGCGCGGTCTATTTGATGCCTGGTGCGTTTACCCACGTGTTGACTCATCCGGATCTACCAAACGATGTTCTCTTGATCAAACGCGGCAAGCGGGCGCTCCGGCGTTTTGTCGGACAGGGACCACGCCAGACTTTGCGTGGCGAATGGTTAATCTATCGCGAGCTTTCAGCTCGACGTCTGGCAGCTCGGACAAGGCTGTTCGGCACAATGCCAATTCGCGAAATCAAAATCGTACTGGGTGGAAATCTGCAGCTTGCTGCCATCAAAGGTGAAGAACGATTTGTAGCAGATTCGAAAATTGACGAAGAAGTGGAAGTGATGACGCAGGAGCGAGGCATCCCGCTGAACGAGTACCTTTCCACGCACCGCGAAGACCGAGCCGAAATCTATCGCGATTTCCGCCGCACGATTCGCCAGATCTGGCAAAGCGGTTTCATCGATTTGGACGTGGCGTTTCGAAACTATCTTGTGCGAGTTGACGCGGACGGCGAGCCGATACGTCGCAATGACCGGCTCGACATTCGTGTTCACGATTTTGGCTGCATCTTCAAACTGCCTGCTCAATTCGATGCGTTTCTTGACGAGCGTGGTTCGGTCGCTGAGTCGCGTGAAGCAACGATCACCAACGGCGCATGCTTGATGAGAAGCTTGTCTGGGAAATTGGAGGTCGAGTTTTCTCCGCATCTTGTACCCAACGCGAAATGGCGAGAATTGCGTCGCATCTTTTGGGATGAGGAGAATGAGATGCCGTTGGCGAAGCGGTTAAAGCACCACTCGAATTACCGAGTCCTTCGCGGTGCACATCAAGCGTTAGTCACAGCGATCACCAGAGTCGTGGACAGCTAGGTCTGATCGCGATTGTTAATCTTCCGTTAATCTGCACACTGAAATCACGATTCTGCGAGCGACGCTTTCCTCAACGTCAAAGTATCGGTAAAAATCAACTCGACAATGTGAAAGTCGATGGAGTACAGGAATGGCATCGGTACCGAGCGAAGAAGAAGAAGTCGCCGCTCAAAATCAACAGCAGCAAACAGAAATCACAAACGTTGGTGAACTGCATTTTGCAAGTAGTCGAATCAAAGAGTTACACGATGCCATCGCTACCGTTGTGCACGGCAAATCGGATGTCATTCGCGACTTTCTAACCGCGATCGTCGCCGGTGGATCGGTTCTCTTGGAAGATTTGCCCGGCGTTGGCAAAACGACTCTTGCAAAGACGTTCGCGAATTTGGTCGATCTACGTTTTCAGCGGTTGCAGTGCACGCCCGATTTGATGCCATCCGACGTTTCGGGGTTTTCAGTTTATGATTCCCGCGAGGGCACGTTCACATTTCGGCCGGGCCCCATCTTTTCGAACGTTTTGTTGATCGACGAAATCAACCGCGCGTCGCCGCGGACTCAGTCGGCGTTGCTCGAAGCGATGGCTGAAGGTCAAGTAACCATCGAGGGAAAATGCCGTCAACTGGAACGCCCGTTTTTGGTGATCGCCACACAGAATCCGACGGGCTTTAAAGGAACTTACCCATTGCCAGAGGCGCAGTTGGACCGGTTTCTGTTTCTGCTGGAAATGAATTATCCGGATCGAGAAAGCGAAATCGAAATGCTCTACGGCGACGAACCTACGAACGACATGCAGCCGATTCTGGACGGAAAAGGGCTCGAGGCAATTCAGCTGATGGCGGCCAACGTGGAAGTCCACCGAGACCTTGCAGACTACATCATTTGGATCACGCAATTGACGCGGAAAGACACTCGGCTGCGAATCGGCTGCAGCCCGCGCGGATCTAAAATGCTATTTCGCGCCGCTCAAGCTGCTGCCTTGGTTGCCGGGCGTGATTTTGTGCTTCCTGATGACGTTCAGCATGTCGCACCGCTTGCGTTGGCGCACAGAGTATCTTCAAAGCGAGATCGAATGGAAGCTCATTGCTCGAAACGACAGGTTATCGAAGACTTGGTTTCACAGATCCCTGTTCCCGCGTAGCTAGACGGGTGATCGATCATGGCACTACTATCAGGTTTGGTTCGTCGACTCCGAAATGTGGCGCAGCCCTTTACTGTCACGGGCAGGCTGCTCATGCTGGCGGGTTTCTTTTGCTTGCTAGGAATCATCGATCCGTCGTTGGCCGGCTTGCTAAGTTACATCGTAGTCCTGAATGTCGTGGCATTCATCTTGGGGCTATGCTATCGCCCACGATTATCGGCAACGACGCAACTCCACCACGTTGCCATAAAGGACCAGCCGTTCGCGATTACAATCTCAATCGAGAACGTTGGTCGTCTTCCTGCCTACGATCTTGCCTGCCATCTAATCAGGATGCCATGGCTGAATGACCAAGGCGCCAAGGTGTCGTTCGATTCGATCGCGCCAGGCGAGCGTGCAATTGCGACGTTTATCTTGGACCCAACGCGGCGAGGCGTATTTCCATTGCCACCGTTGCGAGTTGCCAGCCTCTTTCCTGCGTCTCTATTTCGCTTCTTTAGTACTTACACACTTGACGAGACTCTTGTCGTCGCGCCATCGTTTGATCCGATTAATGCAGAGGACCTGGACGAACTGGGGCAGCTAGATTCAAAGGACACAGCGAACGTTGCGAGTGGTCAAGGCCTTCACGAATATATAGGAAGTTGTGAATTCCGGCACGGCATGGCTGTCCGCCGATGGGACTTTGCGTCGTGGGCGCGTCTGGGGCAACCGGCGATCCGCGAGTTTTCTAACCGTCCGGAAGCGGTCGCAGTTCTGCTGGTCGACAGTCGAGATCAAACAAACGCGCTGGGCCAATCTGACTTCGAAGCAGTGCTGTCCCGAGCGGCGGCCGTTGTCGAATACCTGGACGCCGAACGCTACGCGGTCATGATGTTCATCGCGGGCAGTGAGCTTGAGTGCCACGACGGGCGAGGCTTGCCTTCGCAACGCGACGAACTCATGACGGCACTCGCAAATGCCAAGGCAAACCGCACGAATCCACATTGGGAACTAATTGGTCGGGAGCTTTTGCTCGCTGCAACGGACGAGGCAACGCATCACTGGATTACCCACATGAGGAACGAAGATTTGGCCCTAGAAGCACAAACGCTGGCCGAAGTGCTGCCAGGAATTCGAGTTCATTGTGTCGGAGATTCAGGGACGACTCATCCTACCAGCGGTACGTTCATACCTGCAACCACGGCCAAACATTGAACAACGATTTGTGAACGCTCGACTCTACCAATCACTGTTCGTTGTCTTCCAAGCCACAATCATGTATTGGTGGCAGGTTAGTCGAGTAGGCGCGGTCGCCGTGTGGCTGATCGTTTTGCTCGCGGCCGTGGCTCGGTTTAAGATTCGAATCGGTCGCCGCGTTCACGGTATAGGACTTGTCGCGTTTGGCCTATTGTTTTTTAGCACGCACGCTGCCGACTATGAGTCGACGCACCTAGCGGTCTGCCCGATGATCGCTGAATTCTTGCTGTTCATTCAGGCGTGCGAGCTGTTGCGTGTCAAGCGAACGCCATCATCAAATTTCCTTCCTGGCCTGGGAACGTTAACACTTGCATCAGCCGTTCTTTCACTGAAAGTGCCAATCGCGGATGCAACTCTGCAGGCTGTCTATTTCGGATTCGCAAGCTTGCTAATCCTCGTACTTCGACCAGATTTACCTCGGCTCGTGTTCTCGTCGAATCGCGGCACGAAGAAGGGGATTATTCTGTTTCTTGCCTTCAGCGTCGCGATAAGCCTCGGAGCCGTCATGCAAGAAACAGCGACTCGACAATTGTCTGAACTCAAGCGGTCTCTTGCAGTTTACAAGATCGAAAGAACCGATGAGTCAGTTTCGCAAACTGCCGCTCGATTCGTCGATGCTGCGTACCTAAACAGCGTCGCCGATGTTCAGTTGGACGAACCCGAGGCGCCCGTATTCACGGTTCAATCCGATTCGTGTCCGGGCTACATGAAGACATTGTCGTTCGACGATTTTGACGGATGGAGATGGCGCAATACGAATTTACAAAAGACGAGAATCGATCTCGAGCGGACTGGCGTCGACGCGCTACCTGCCCCGCAGCAGCTGCGTGATTCACGCATGTCGGCCAATTCTGTCTTTCGGCTAAGCTCAAATGCTAGCGGACCGTATCGACAACATCTTGTTCACGTACTCTCGGGCCGAGGACGCCTCGTCCCGCTTCCAATGGACGCAGCTTTCATCCTGGGAAACTCAAGAAGACTACTTGTTCGATCCGACGGAACTGTTGCTCCTGGTTCGTTGGATGTGCGTGCTTATCTCGTGTACACCGCGGGTCATTTTATTGGTTCCACTGCGGGCGCGCCGTTACCAGCGGTTCGCTCGCTAC
>JAGQPC010000301.1 GCA_020426925.1 Planctomycetales bacterium
AAAGACTATATCGCCTCCGTGAAGGCTCAGTCGCTTCAAGACCAACATCCCAATGAAGCTGATCTGCATCGAGCATTTTCTGACTTGCTGATCAATAAGAAGATGTTTCTTCGGCTCGGCCCTGCGGTAAACTCTGGACGCGGAATGTTCTTATTTGGTTATCCTGGAAATGGAAAAACGAGTATCGCGGAACGCGTGACGAAAGCATTTGGCGATACCGTGTGGATCCCGCGGGCCATCGGGATCGATGGTGAGATCATTCGCGTCTATGACCCGAACCATCATGTCGAAGCGCCACTCGATGCTTCAGACGGACTTCTAAGTTCGGCGAAGTTTGATTCTCGATGGATCCGTGTCAAGCGGCCAACAATCATCGTCGGTGGTGAACTGACGATGGAACACCTCGAGCTCCGCCTGAATACTTCGACCAACATCAATGAAGCTCCTGTGCAGCTCAAGAGCAACTGCGGCACGCTCGTCATCGACGACTTCGGCCGTCAGAAAATGCGAACGGACGAGCTACTCAATCGCTGGATCGTACCTTTGGAAAAACGCTACGATTTTCTCAGCCTGCCGAGCGGAAAGTCGATTCAAGTTCCATTCGATCAGCTGGTAGTTTTCTCAACCAACTTGGAACCGAAGGATTTGGTTGATGACGCGTTCTTGCGACGGATTCCCTACAAGATCGAAGTTGAGAATCCGACGGAACAAGAGTTCGTCGAGCTGTTTAAGATCATGTCTCCGATCATGGGATTCACCTATCAAGAGGAACCGATTCGCTATCTAATTGACACGCACTACAAACCTGTGAATCGGCCGTTCCGATGTTGTCAGCCTCGAGACTTGTTGCTGCAAATCAAAAACCTGTGCCTGTACAAAGGCGTCGAGCAACAACTGACCAAAGAAGGCATCGACTTTGCCGTCGAAAACTATTTCGCGGTCATGTAAGCCGAACGCTCGCCACTAGTGACATCGCTCAACCGAGCAAGCCTGTGACCCACCATGCGTAACTCACAGGCGCGACGGCCAATGCGGAATCCAGTACATCTAGCACGCCGCCCAACCCGGGAAGCCACGTGCTGGAATCCTTAACTTTAGCGTCTCGCTTTAGCAGAGATTCAAACAGATCGCCGATCATGCCAGCGACGGTCAAGCTGGCGGCGTACAGGCAACACGTAACCACGGGCACCGTTGGCGGTGTGTCTCCCCAGGCACTCATCCACGGGCCAAGGACATAGAAAACGAAGACTGCTCCACCACAGGCGACGAGCAAACCGCCTGAAGCTCCTTCCCACGTTTTCTTGGGGCTCAAAATCGGCGCCATCTTATTCCGTCCCAACGATCGCCCAACAAAGTACGCGCCCGCGTCCGACAGCTTCACGATCATCATGGCACCCATGAAGGCAAACAGCCCTTTTCGAGAGGGCGATTCGGCGGGCCCTCCTTCAAGCATTCGCAAGCCAAGCATGAATGTCATTAACGCACCAGCATAGAAAACGACAAACATCGAGTTTGCCATCCGAGCAATCGAATTCCCCGGCCCTCGATACCGAAGCATTTCTTCAACGACGACGATGCAAAACGCAAGAACAATGCCCAGCAGCGCCCAGCCAGGTTTCGTTAGAACGCAATCGCTTGGGTACTCTTTCCACAGGAATGGCGCGGACGCACACAAAACGACCGCCAGTGCACCGAAGTGCGCACCAAACTTGCTGGTCAGTGCGTTCTTCGCCTGAAACAAAGTGAGCGTTTCAGCGCAGGCCATTTGACTTGCTAGTACCGCCAACGGAGCCAACCAGATTCCTGGGTAGCTGCTCCGATCATCCAGCCAAATAAGAAGCAATATTGGGCCGATGATGCAGATAGCTGCGATCATTCGAACGCGCAGCACAACGTTTTCCTCCGTCAACTACGTGTTGTTCAGCCCGCCAAATCGACGGTCACGACTCGCAAAATCACGAATCGCTTGGTGAAGATCATCGATCTGAAACGCCGGCCAACATTTTTCGGTGACCCAAAGTTCGGCGTAACTGATTTGCCACAGCAAAAAGTTGCTCACTCGCATTTCGCCTGCCGTACGCACGAGCAAATCTGGGTCAGGCATTCCGGAAGTGTACAAATACTTTGCGATCAATTCTTCGTTGACGTCGTCTGGAACAACATTTCCATTAACAGAATCTTCGACGATTCGGCGTACGGCATCCGCCATTTCTCGACGCCCTCCGTAGTTAATCGCCAGGCACAGCCGAGTTCCCGTATTGGTTGAACTCAACTCGATGGTCTTGTCGATTTCTGTAAGAACGTTGTCGGGTATTCCGTCGCGACGCCCAATGACGCTGACAGAGATATTCTGCTCCATAATTAGCGCACGTTCCTCAATCATGTACTGCTCGAGCAGATGCATGAGGAAATCTAATTCGTGCTGAGGCCGTTTCCAGTTTTCACTGGACAGGCAATAGAGCGTCAGCTGATCAATATGTAGTCGGGCGCACTCTTCCACGGTGCGGCGGACAGATGAGACACCTTGCCGGTGCCCTTCAATTCTGGGAAGACCTTTCCGCTGAGCCCACCGGCCGTTTCCGTCCATGATCACGGCAATATGCCGAGGACGACGATCAACCGGAATATCCAGTTCGCTTACAGGCTTGGCGGATGTTTCAGACACGTTTTCGGAAATACTCCAGCTAAAAATCGAACGCCTAATTGCCAAACCGTTGAGCCAGATCTTTGTCCAAAAACATCGTCTGACGTCGGTCAGGTCCAACGGAAATGACGCCGACCGGTCGCCCGACAAGTTCGCTAATTCGGTTCACGTACTTGATCGCATTTTCCGGCAAGTCTTCTACACGCTCAACTTCCGTGATTTCCTGCTGCCAGCCGGGCAAAGTTTCGTAGATCGGCACTGCACGTCGCAAATCGTCGGAGTGGCTAGGAAAATGCTCAACTCGCTTACCATCGATCTCGTACGCCACGCACACTTTGATTTCAGGCAGCGCGGCCAGAACATCTAACATCATTAGTGAAAGCATATCGACACCACTTAATCGAGCGGTGTACCGAACTGCCACGGCGTCAAACCAACCGCAGCGCCGCGGCCGACCGGTTGTCGTGCCATATTCGTTGCCGCGATCTCGAATGTGCTGGCCGTCATCGTTGTCTTGTTCCGTCGGAAACGGGCCGCCACCGACACGAGTCGAATACGCTTTTATTACACCGATAATTCGGTTTACGAAACGTGCGGGTACGCCAGCACCGGAAAACACTCCAGCGCCAGAACTGTTGCTGCTGGTAACAAACGGAAACGTTCCGTGGTCGATGTCCAACAGCGCACCCTGAGCTCCTTCGAAAAGGATGTTTTTGTCTTCGTCAATTGCGTCTAGCAACAATGCCGTCGTATCGCCCACGTGTGGCTTCAACCGTTCAGCGTATCCAGAGTATTCCTCGAAAATCGCGGCAGCATCCAAAGCTACATTTGCATCTCCGTTCAAGCTTTGGAAAACTTGATTCTTCGATTCGACAATTCGCTCGATTTGCTGTTTGAATTCCGGCCGATACATGTCACCAAAACGAACGGCCATAGTGCGACCGACTTTGTCGCGGTAGCACGGTCCAATTCCGCGAAGTGTAGTGCCTATGTTCTCGGACGATTCAGCAACTCCACCAACTTTGGCGGCATTCAGCAGCCGGTCCTCAGCGATGTGCCACGGCAACACGACGTGCGAACGATCGCTGATCATGAGATTGTCGACCTTGACGTTTCGCTTTGCTAGTGCGTCGATTTCGTCCAGAATTGTCGGTGGATTCAGTACGACCCCAGGTGAAATTAGGTTCTTGACATTATGGCTGAGAATTCCGCTTGGTATATGGTGAAGCTTGTACGTCTGATCGCCCACGACAACCGTGTGACCAGCGTTGGCACCGCCTTGGTAGCGAACGACGATTTCAAAATCAGATGTAAGTAGGTCGACGAGCTTCCCTTTTGCTTCGTCTCCCCACTGTAAACCAACGACACATGTACCCGGCACTGTTTTCGTCCCTTTCTGGTGGGATCTCTCGGTTCAGCCAAACTCCACAGTTTATGGACCATTATCGAAGCCAACAAGGAGCCTGCAAATCGGGTGATCGGCCGACAAATCGACAAAACGCCGATTCAATCTTTGGTCAACACACTCTACGTGGCATGAAATCTTGAATCTGGCGGTGCAGAAAAAGCTATATTCAGTGCGCAATCCTTCTCCGCTCCATTCATTCAGTTGGCGAGATACCCCAAATGAACCGACTTACTGTTTTGCTCGCCTTGTGCATCGGAATCGTGATTTCTTCACTCGCGATAGCAGCCGACGACATCGCCGGAGACTACACCTGCAAGGGCACCAATCCCGATGGCTCGGTGTACAAAGGCGAAGTCAAAATTAAGAAGGCAGGAGACGCCTATGTCATTACGTGGGACCTATCTGGGCAAAAGCACAGCGGTGTTGGACTTTATTTGAACGACGTTTTCTCCGCAACTTGGGCGTACAACAATGCGCCACAACATCACGGAGTCACAACGTACCAGAAACAACCTAACGGGCAACTTCAGGGTAAGTGGATTTCTGTTCGCGGCGGACGAGTGAACACAGAGACGCTGACTCCAGCTAAGGCAAATGATGAGCGCAGATCGCGCGGAGTCGAACCACTCAAAAGTGTGCGGATCTTGAATTAGTCGCACTGGCTCAATCGACTATGCAAATCGAGTTGAAAGTCGATCGACGATCGTTTTGCCGATATTGAGCGATGATGTGGCAGCAGGTGAGGGCGCATTGCAGACGTTGATTACGCGTGGCGCATCGATGATTTGAAAGTCGTCCACCATCGAGCCATCAGGTGCTACGGCTTGAGCTCGCACGCCGGCGGGAGCAGTCTTGAGTAAATCGGCATGAATTTCTGGAACCAATCGGCGAAGTGCTTTTACAAACGCTCGCTTGCTGATCGATCGCCAGATTTCTCCCGCTCCAATTCTCCAGTATTTAGACGCAAGACGAATGAAGCCGCCGTACGTCAACGATTCAACTAGGTCCCCGAGATTGACGTCGGTCTTTAAGTAGCCTTCGCGAGCGAACGCCAACACCGCGTTTGGTCCACACTCGACACTGCCGTCGATCATGCGAGTAAAGTGGACCCCCAAAAACGGAAACTTGGGATCGGGAACGGGATAAATCAAATTGCGACAAAGGTGGTAAGCTTCCGGTCGAAGTTCGTAGTACTCTCCGCGAAACGGAACAATCTTCGACTTCGGTGTCTCACCAGTCAGCTTCGTTATTCGGTCGCAGTGCAAGCCAGCACAGTTCACGGCATGATCTACGGTCACGTCACCAGCCGTCGTATCAATCGTCAGCCGACCTTCCCATTGACGAATGTCTGTCACCCGAGCCGACGTCACGACCTCGCAGCCTGCTTCCTCAATGAGTTCACCTAGCCGCTTGCACACCTGCTTGTAGTTAACGATTCCTGCTTCTGGCACGTGGATCGCTTTTACTCCACGAGCATGCGGTTCTAATTCGCCCAAGCGTTCCTTGCTAATGATTTCGCACTTGACACCGTTGGCTTGTCCCCGTTCGAAGATGCGCTCGAGCGCCGGGATCTCGGACTGCTCTGTGGCGACGATGACTTTTCCGCAAATGTCGTAGTCGATGTTCTGTTCTGCACAGAATCTTTCCATGGCAACTTTGCCTTCGCGGCAATTTGTTGCTTTCAGCGAGCCAGGTTTGTAATAGATGCCAGAGTGCAAAACACCGGAGTTGTGGCCTGTCTGGTGCTGGGCGAGCCGCGATTCTTTTTCCAACACAACCAGCGACCGGTCAGGGAATCGCATGGTCCACTGGTACGCCGTCGCCAAACCAACAATTCCGCC
Organism: Planctomycetales bacterium; assembly: GCA_020426925.1. Taxonomy (GTDB): domain Bacteria; phylum Planctomycetota; class Planctomycetia; order Pirellulales; family Pirellulaceae; genus JAGQPC01. The sequence goes on from JAGQPC010000301.1 coordinate 5,894, forward strand.
CCCAATAATTGCAACGTCAGCCGATTTCTTCATTCGTGTTCGCTTTGATTAATCTTCTCGTGGCCTTGAAAGCCGCCATTTTACTTTCGCACCGCAAGACTTCCTAGCGCTCGGAAAACCTCACACGGGAAAGACAACGATTTAATTGTTCAACATCCCGAATCAGCTATACTTCTTAGATTCGCACTCCGCTTCACGCCTAACGAACCCGTGCTTTCATGCGTCATTCATTGCGTTCGTTAATCTACGCTTGCTTTCTGTGTAACTGGATTGGGTTCGCTCTTTGCCAAAGCCTGTGTTCGGCACAGCAGGCAGAGGTTCATTCAACGGCGAACGAGGGCTCGGCGGAATCGCCGACTGACGCCAAAAACGAAAATGAAGACGCCGAATACTTCGAACTGCTGAAACTGTTTGCCGACACGATCGATCAAGTCGAACGCAATTACGTCAAACCTGTCAGCAAGCGAGAGCTTATGGAAGCCGCGATAGAAGGCGTGCTTTCCAAACTCGATCCATATTCGGATTACATTTCACCCGACGGCATCGACCAGTTTCGAACCGAAGTCGAAAGCGAATTTGGCGGCATCGGAATACGCGTTGGGATCGAGAACAAACGAGTTGTCGTCGTGACGCCTCTGTTCCAAACTCCTGCTCATCGCGCAGGAATTGTCGCGGGAGATCAGATTCTCAAAATTGATAACGCGTCGACCGAAGGAATGACGCTTGACGCTGCGATACAGCACCTGAAAGGAAAAAACGGAACGACTGTGTCCCTCAATGTTCGTCACCGTTCTGGCGAAACGGAAACAGTTCAATTGAAGCGCGAAACCGTTCAAGTTGAAACGGTCATGGGCTGCAAACGAGTCCCGAATGGCGACTGGGATTTTATGCTGGAAGGCAAGAGCAAGATCGGATACGTCCGGCTCGCTTCGTTTAGTCGTGCAACCGCTGATGACGTTCGATCGGCCATGAAATGGCTCACGGCGAAAAATGCCCAAGCCGTGATTCTCGATTTGCGATTCAACACAGGTGGCTTGCTTTCCACTGCTATAGAAACGGCCGACATGTTTTTAGCAGAAGGCACGATCGTAGGCACCTCTGGACGCAACATTAAAGAGCAGGCATGGACGGCGCGGGCAGACGGCACGTTTGACAAGATTCCAATGATGGTTTTGGTGAATCGTTACAGCGCGAGCGCCAGCGAAATAGTGGCCGCCGCACTTCAGGATCACGAGCGAGCAATCGTTGTTGGAGGTCGTACGTGGGGAAAGGGCAGCGTGCAAAACATCATCGAACTCGAAGGTGGACGGAGTGCTCTTAAGCTGACGACAGCGTTGTACACTCGCCCAAACGGAAAGAATATTCACAAGTTCCCCGGAGCGTCCGACGAGGACGAATGGGGAGTCACACCGAACCCTGGTTTTCAGGTTGTTCTCAACAGCGACGAAATCCGCGATCTGGTGAACTGGAACTTTCAAACGGAAATCATTCGGTCAGTCGATTCCGAATCGCCAGGGACTGCCAGTTTCGTCGATCGACAGCTTCAACGATGCATTCAGCATCTTACTGCTCAGTTGGCCAACGAGTCGAACTGAAGTTCATTGCGAACTGGAGTGCATGTCTGTCAAGGTTTGCCTTTAGACGGAAAACGTGGCGGTATGTCTTTACGGCTCTCGGGGCTTCATAGATGTTTGCGCAGCCGTGCCAATATTGACGGTTTAGGCAGACATTCCGAGTTGGCGACTTTGTCTGTATTCCGGAAAGATTACCGGCGAGCTGTCCGATAGACAGATGGGGGCTGAGGATGCCGGCACGATTGCGCCACTATTGCAGGATTCTACTATGACTTCACCATGGATGCGGCTACGCTCGAAGTTTTCTCATACGCCAAGTAAGCGGAAGACAGTTCGGCTGAAGCTTGAAACGCTGGAACACCGCCGAGTGCTAGCAGCAGCGGGCACTCAGTTTCCTGCAATCACTGGAACCATATTTCAGGACTTCAATCAAGACGATGTTCCGTCGGCAGGCGAAGAGGTCGAGAACGCGGTCGTGCGGCTGTTTGCCGATGATGGCGATGGGATCTTCGAACCAGGTGGTGATGACCTGCAGTTTGGTGCGGACGAAACGACCGATGCGAACGGAGTCTATTGCTTCGACAATCTTGACGGAAGCACGACCTACTTTGTGCAGCAGATTGCTCAGACCGTCAATGGCGTTGTGTTGGAGGAACAAGTAGACAGCGTTTCGCCCGGCACGCCTGGCATAACGATCGACCGATTCGAGACGACACAAATTGGCGCGGAAGCGTCGCCGCCGGTCGGCACGTCGGGAAGCTCCACCGTCCAAACCGCTCCGCCTCCGGACGAAATCATCGGATTGGAACGCGACATCGTCGTGATTTTGGATGCGGGCGCGGGAAGTGTTGATGCGACGGTTAACGAGTTTGGTACGACTAATTCGTTGCGTTTCAATGCCGATGTCGATGTATTCGGCAGGGCCACGTTGACCTGGGACGGCACGGACAACGACGCGGCCGGGTTAGCGTTTGGATTAAGTGGCACGGATCTGACGGACGGTGGCCTGAACACGGGAATCATGCTGCGGATCGGCGCGCGCGATACGGGCTCAACGGCTCGAGTGAGGCTCTACAAGACGAACTCCTCGACATTTTCAGAAAGCAGTTTCGGCATTCCGCAGTCTGCAACTGGAGTCGCCGAGTTCTATCAGTTTCTGCCGTTCACCGGTTTCGCGGGCAGTGTCAACGCGAATGACGTCGATGCAATTGAGTTACTAATCGATTCAGATGCCGCTGCCGCAAACAATGTCGAAGTCGATGTCATCGGTGCAAACGGGCCAAAGCAGCTCAATTTCGACAACACTCCGAACGTCGATTTGGAAATCACTAAGACAGACAATCTAGCAACGGCCGTTCCTGGGCAGCAGCTTACGTACACGATTACGGCGACGAACAACGGCCCAGTGGATGTCACAGGCGCGACGGTAACAGATACCTTTCCCGTGGAATTCGAAAACGTGACGTACACCAGCGTCGCAACCGGAACTGTTTCTGGCCACACAACCAGCGGCACAGGGAACATCAACGACACGGTGAACTTGGCTGTAGATTCAAACATCGTCTACACAGCGATCGGCACCGTGTCACCTTCTGCGACAGGTTCACTGACGAACGACGCAACAATTGCGGTACCAAACGGTTTTGTCGACAGCGTACCGGAAAACAATACGGCACAAGACGTCGATACGTTGGAGCCTCAATCGGATCTCGAGATTTCCAAGACTGACAACATCGCGTCGGTCACTCCTGGCGATGCAGTCACCTATACGATTATGGTGACAAACAACGGACTCAGCGACGTGAACGGAGCGGTCATCGAGGATGCTTTGCCCGCTGAGTTGACCAACGTGACTTACACCAGCACGGTTACCGGAGCGGTCACTGGCAACACGTCAAGCGGATCCGGTGATATCAACGACACGGTTAACATGCCTGCAAACAGTGCAATTACATACACTGTCGTCGGTACGGTTGCATCTAGTGCGACGGGCACACTTTCGAACACGGTAACCGTAACAGCGCCGTCCGGAGTCGTGGAACTCAACCTCTTAAATAACAGCTCAACGGACCAAGACACGATCACGCCAACGTTTGATTTGGAGATTTCGAAAACAGACAACCGCACAACCGTCGGCCCAAATGACGTTGTCGCTTATACTATCGTTGTCCAAAACAATGGTCCCAGCGACGTAACAAACGCGACGATCACAGATGACTTTCCAGCGGCATTGACTAACGTGTCGTATACCAGCACGACTTCCGGAACCGTCTCAGGTCAAACAGCAAGCGGCAGCGGCAATATCAATGACGTCGTCAGCTTGACGAGCGGTTCTTCGATCACGTACACCGCAACCGCGACGGTTGCCGCAAGTGCAAGCGGTACGATCGTCAACACAGCAACAGTGACACCCTCAAATCTGGCGGACGAATCGAATCAATCGAATAATTCAGCGACCGATACTGACACGGTGACTCCCGATTTTGATCTGTCCATCACAAAAACGAACAGCGTGACAAGCGTAACGTCCGGACAAGCGACCAGCTATACGATCGTTGTTGCGAACTCTGGGCCGAGCGATGTCGACGGAGCGACGGTCGTAGACGCATTCCCCACAGAACTGACGAACGTATCGTACACGAGTGTCGCGTCGAGCGGAGCGTCTGGAAATACCAGCGGCACCGGAAGCATTTCCGACACCGTTAATCTGCCATCCGGCTCGAGCATCACCTACACCGTCAGCGGTACGGTTGATGCAAACGCGAGCGGCTCCATCGTAAACACCGCGACCGTCACGGCACCGACGAGTTTGACTGAATCGAATACCACTAATAACTCGGCGACCGACACCGATACGATCAACCGCCAGCTCGATTTGACGATCAGCAAAACAGATAACCGCACAACGTTGTCTCCCGGTGAAAGCACAACGTACACCATCGTTGTTTCTAACGAAGGTCCAACGGATGCCACCGGAGCAACCGTAACCGATGCCTTTTCGTCTAACTTCACAAGTGTGACCTACACCAGCTCTGCAAACGGCGGAGCGTCTGGGAATTCAGCGGCAGGCACTGGCGACATCAACGACACCGTAAATCTTCCAGCGGGAAGCTCCATTACTTATTTGGCTACGGCGACGTTGGCCAATTCGGTTTCTGGAAATATTACGAACACGGCAACCGTCACAGCGCCGGCGGGAATCTCCGAGTCAGATTTCGGGAACAACGTGGCGACGGACACAGACACGATTGATATCGCGTTGCGAAGCATTTCTGGCTCTGTCTACGCAGACCTCGACAACAACGGAAGACGAACGGGGCTAGAGCCGCCGATTGAAGGAGTTCTGGTAACGCTCGACGGCGTCGACAACACCGGCGCGCCGGTCGTTCAATCCACAACGACAAACGCGGCGGGAGACTACTTCTTCGAAAACTTGCTCCCTAGAACATACACCATCCGGGAAACGCAACCGTTTGGTTTCACAGATGGCCAAGAAGCGATTGGCACGGGGCAAACGGTCGACCCGACAGTTACGGACGATGTGTTCGCGAACTTGCAACTCGGGTCGGACGACGACGCGATCGACTTCGACTTTGGCGAAATCCGCCCTCAAGGTACAAAACGCAGATTGCTTGCGTCGTCATTCAGCTAGCAGTTGGCATTACTGCACAACCGCGGTGGGCGACAGGTTAACGCCAATACGTGCGGCTCGCAGTTCCAGTACGCGTCTAAAGTACTGAAACGGGTAGTGACGGTGGCCTCGTCGACGAGCGTAATCGAACGACCCTTGAACTAGCTTCAGGGGCAGTCTGCGTTGTTGTACAAGTTCCGCGACGCGTCCAACATATTCGAATTCACTTGGTTGTCTAACTCGCAGCCCCTTTTCAAGTTGCTGCTGTAATGTTGCGACACGGCCAGTGGTGGCACTCGCCGAAACTGTTTCTGACTGACCGAACATTGGCGGCGAGAACAACGCGGCCACCAGCAAAATCAATATTGAACATCGCGACATTTGTTTGTCTCCGTGCGTGTAGACGGCTTTTATCGGAAATGTCGTTTTGTCTCAATATCAGCGGGAACTGTGCTTGCAGCTAGCGTAAGCTGTGCTTCAGTGAAGTTTCTTAATGAGACAGGGGGCGGCGACGAAGATACTGCCGCAGCTGTATCGGCGATCATCGCAATTGGATCAACCGCCACAACAGAAAGAAACAAACCGTCATAAGCGATGAATAACGTCGAGGCGAGAAGAAAAGAAGACCTCGCTTAAACCAAGCCCTTCTTTACCGCCCAAACAGCGGCTTGCGTCCGGTCGGTAACGCTGATCTTTCGCAGAATGTTTTGAACGTGTTCTTTCACGGTTTCAACACTGATTTTCAGCGAGCGTCCGATTTCGCGATTACTCAAACCAAGGGCAACGTGGCGGAGTACTTGCGTTTCGCGATTGGTTAGTGGGACGTCGTCTCCAACACCCTCGCGTTTGCGTTCCATCGCGTCCTTCACTTGGGTTAGAAGGCTTTGATCGGATGGCGTTTGATCGTTCGCAACGCGATTGATGCTCGCAACCAACTCGTCTCGCGAGGCACCTTTCAGAACGTAATCATTTGCACCCAATGCGACGGATCTTGCAACGTAAGTAGGGTTATCGTAAGTCGACAACATGACTACCCTCGTATCGGGGGCTTCTGCTCGAATTCGTTCGAGTGCTTGAAGACCGTCGGTACCCTGCATGCGGATGTCCATCAGTACGACATCGGGTGATAGTTCGAGAGTCTTCGTTACGGCATCGTCACCATTGTCCGCTTGGGCCACGATTTCGATATCGGCATCTTCAAGCAAATGAACCAAACCGCTTCGAACCACTTCATGGTCATCGGCGATCAATAGAGAAACTGTCATTACGTTCTGCCCTCGGGTCGCGACTGTTCCCAGATTAGGTGGTAAGGAACAGAAGCATTATATCGATGTCGTCACAGCGACCACACTCATAATGTTATGGACGAAGCCCTATTTGACAATACACCCTGACCGCTCGGACTCAATGAACGTGTCGCGAATTGGCTTCAATCCGACACATTCTTGAACATTTTGCCGTCATTTATCCGCAAATTGGCCCGTTTCTTGGCGGTTTGTTGACTCAGATATTCCCATGACGTAGATACCCTACGTCAGAAGTTCGGGAATGCATCACTGATGCTCAATGTACCCGACGTGGTTTTCTTTCCGCGGCCTAGCGTTCTGACGTTTGGAGATTTTGTCAGGACGAGCGTGACATCCAACGGGCTTATTTGAGCGATACCGATGAAAGAAGGCAAGCTGTTACTAGTCGATGACGATCGACACGTGCTCGATTCGATGGCAAGTTGGCTACGTGAACAGGGGTTCCACGTCGATGTGGCTGACTCGTTCGACGTAGCGACGAGTTGCATTGACGATACCGATTACGACCTAGCCATTGTTGATATTCGTTTGGGCGACCGAGACGGTTTCGATTTACTTGCATACTGCTGCGAGCACCGACCAGGCTTGACGGTCATTCTCATCACTGGATACGGCACTGTCGAAACTGGCGTGGAAGCGCTCCGAGCAGGTGCGTTTGACCTGCTTACAAAGCCGTTGCTTGACCAAGAACTCTTGATGTCAATCGAACGTGCACTCTCACAGCGAACTGTCATCGCTGAAAACAAAAACTTAAAAGCTCAACTCGATACTCGGTTCGGACTCGACAATGTTGTCGGTCATGACATTCGCATGCAAAAGATCTTTGAAATGATCGAAAGCATTGCCGATACACGAGCAACAGTGTTGATCACGGGCGAAAGCGGCACTGGCAAATCGATGATTGCTCGCGCCATTCACCGGCGGAGCGAGCGGCGTGAAGGGCCGTTCATCGAAGTGGCGTGCGGAGCCCTACCGGAGACTCTGCTAGAAAGCGAGTTGTTCGGACACGTCGCTGGAGCTTTCACCGGAGCTACAGGAAACAAAACTGGAAAGTTCATGCAGGCTGACAAAGGCACGATTTTCTTGGATGAGATCGGGACGGCATCGGCCAGCATGCAAGTCAAGATGCTACGAGTCCTGCAAGACTTCCAATTTGAGCAAGTCGGTGGGACAAAAACGTTCGATGTGGACACTCGAGTTATTCTCGCCACGAATGAGGATTTGGCGACCGCCGTTGAAGAAGGCCGATTTCGCCAGGACCTCTTCTACCGCATCAACGTGATCAACATCGAACTACCGGCTTTGCGGCAACGTCAGACGGACATACCGGTTCTAGCTCAATTCTTCCTAGAAAAAATGAGAAAGGAATCGGGCAAGCAAGTCGATGGATTTTCGCCGGATGCAATCCAAGCCATGCAGCGGTACTCATGGCCGGGCAACGTCCGGGAATTGCAGAATGTTATCGAACGAGCGGTGCTTCTCGGTCGCAGTACGATGATAGGAGTGGAAGATCTTTCAGCGACGATCCGGTCGGCACCTGCATCTGCAATCCCAACGGCCGCCGGGCGAACACTGAAGGAAGCACTGGCCGGCCCCGAGCGTCAAATTATCTTGGAAGTCTTGGAATCCAATAACTGGAACCGAAACGCGACGGCCGATTCGCTCGGCATCAATCGCACGACGCTGTACAAGAAAATGAAACGTCTGGGGTTAGATGAAACCAACGTCGCTCGCGCAAGCGGCATGGGTTTGTAAGCAGCGTTTGCAATAAGACAGATATCACTAAATGGCCCGAAGTTCTCGCTTCGGGTCATTTTGCTTGCGCACAGCTTACTGTGAAACTTCTGATCGTTTACGCGACGTTCGTTGAATGACAACGTAAAAAAGGCCGATCACGACGATCGACCTTTCGATTTGTTTGTTCTGAACCTGATCTAGAATCGGACAGTTGCGTTGATCGACGCACCATGAATCAGGATTCCACCGCCCGTGTCGAGCGACGCGCTGCCTGCTCCAGCGAGCGACGAAGCGGCAAGCTGATCAGGAGCAAGTGCCAGGCCTTCTAGGAAGATCAGGTGGTAGCCACTACCCACTGAAATGCAGTTGCTCAGCTCGTAAACCGCTCGGAGTCCTAGTTCGCCCAGGAACGTTGTGTGGTTGTCGGACGCTCCGACATTCGAAGCGATCGTATTTGCAGGAAGGCCATCGAACACTGGCGCGTTCGTCGTCTGATCGGCATCGTTGAACAGCACACCAACTCGGAAGATCGAATCGATGTGGAACTGTTCCGTGCAGTTAATCAGCTCACTATCGAAGCCTAACTGGAACCCATACATGTGATTATCAGCGTCGATAGTAAACATATCGCGGACTGTAGGAGCAATCGTTTGAGTTGCCAATGTGTCCGAAAAATCGATCATGCGGAAACCCAGCACCCACGTCAAACATTGATTGCAACGCTTGCGAACGTTCACTTCACCGCTGTGAAACTCGCTTCCATAGGCAGCGTTGAACATGGTTCCTGGGGCTGACGACGGAATTGCAACTCCTGGTGACATCAGTGTCGGTGAGATCACGCCTCGAGTTTCCGCATCGTTCCATGAATCGAGTCCAATGTATCCAAGCTCGAAGCCGATGCAGTCGGCGGTTTCATATCGCAAGAGCAATCGAGGCGCACCGTTGTAGTTAAAGTCGAAGTCGCCAACGTTCAGCAGTTCGACACTTGAATTCTGGTCGGTGATGAGCGCGTAGTCTTCGGCGTCTGTTCGAGACAGAAACAGCACTTCGCCTACTGCCGTCCAGCCAGGGCAACATCGCATGCACTGGCAGCAGGAAGTGCCACTACAGAGTCCGCCGCGATGTCCGAACAGTGATCCAAAACCGATTCCGTTGCTACTGCTACATCCAGAACTACAACACGGCCCACAGGTAGAACTGCAACGCGAAGCACTGCTGCAAGTGGCCCCAGTGCATGCAGTGCAGCCACATTTCTTGACGTCGTCATGTCGAATCTGCTCTGCCATGGGGCGTGTGCTGTCGTCAACAATAATTGGCGCGGGTGCTTGTGTTTCATGCGTGGGCATCACGTTGGTTAGCTGCTGGTCCTTGCCACAACATACCGGTTGGACCGCTACGATTTCGGCGGTCGCTAACGCAGTCAGGCACCCCGCAAGCAGCAACGCAGTTGGGACATATCGAGTCATCTAAATTCCCCCCAAGAGAATGTATTTGTTTATGCGACGGTCACGATGCGCGTGATCCGCTCTTCCCAAAAAACTGGATCGACACGCCCAACCCTGATTTCGATCATTTTGCTAATCCGCGGCCCAACGCGAATGTTCCGAAGAAGTGGCACAACCCTCACAATGTGAACTTGATTGGCCTGCTCATCGGCTCGGCGGTAGTGATTTGAAGGGTCAAAGAGTCCTCTGCTGAGCAACTGCTAGGATCGCGGTGTGCGGATACGATCGCGCGGGAGTTCATGAAATATTCACCGCAAAATCGGCAAAATTAACCGTCTGCTGGTGCTATTTCAGGCTGAAGGGGCCACTCAACGAGCTACAATTGCACCGGCATAGAACCCGGAAAATCTCAGTAAAACGCCCAGACTAACAAGTGTCGTGGAACAGCAATTCTTACCCGAGCATTTCATCAATCGCGAATTGAGCTGGCTGGAATTCAACGCGCGAGTGCTTGAGGAGGCTCAGGATCCGACGACACCGCTGCTGGAACGAGTCAAGTTCCTGTCGATCTTCAGCTCAAACCTTGATGAGTTCTTCATGGTCCGGGTCGCTGGACTGCGAGAACAGGCGTTCGAGTTCGAGACACCTCAGGATTACAACCCAGACGGTCTTCGAGCGATTCAGCAGCTGCAGCGAATTAACGATCGTACTGCGAAGTTAATCGTCGATCAGTACGCCTGCTGGAGCGATGACATTCTGCCCGCCTTGAAGCAGGAAGGCATTCGGATCGTTCCTTGCTCAAAAGTCAAGAACACCGAGCTGCTTGACAACTACTTTCACGAGCGGATTTATCCGATCATCACGCCGATGGCAATTGACCCTAGCCATCCTCGTCCGCGCTATCACAACCGCGGTCTCTATATTGCGGCACACTTGCGACGGCGCAGTGGGATTGGGCCAAAACGAATGTTTGCTGTTGTGCAGATTCCACAGGTCTTACCGCGGCTTGTTGCGACTGACGCCGATGGCAGTGAATTCGTTTGGCTGGAAGACTTGGTTTGCCAAAGACTTTCTGAACTATTCGGTGGCCACGAAGTACAAACATACGCCCCGTTTCGACTTACTCGAGACAGCGATCTCGATCTGATTCATCAAGAATCCGACGACATGCTGAAGATGATCGAAGAGCGGCTGAGGCTGCGTCGCCGCGCAGATGCGACGCGATTGGAAGTTTCCGCTGACGCGGACGCCGAGCTCGTTCAGACGATCGTGGAACAGGAAGAGCTGCGAGTGCGTAGCGATTACACAGAAGTTTATCGGATTCCCGGGCCGCTCGACCTTACCAGCCTTTTGGATTTGTATAACCTTCAGGACCATGAACGACTGCGGGACGCGTCGACGACGCCTCGTTCTCCGGTTGGATTGCGTCGAGTTGGAGAAGACATATTTGATGCGATTCGTCGTCGTGATGTATTGCTTCATCATCCATTCGAAGATTTCGCTCCGGTTGTCGACTTCATTCGCAAAGCTGCAAACGACCCAAAAGTTCTGGCGATCAAGCAGACGCTGTACCGAACGAGCGGTGATTCTCCGATCGTTCAGTCTTTGGTCGAGGCGGCCGAAAACGGTAAGCACGTCACGGCACTGGTCGAGTTGCAGGCGAGATTTGACGAGCAAGCCAATGTCACGTGGGCTCGCCAGTTGGAGCAATCTGGCGTGCACGTTGTTTACGGTTTTCTAGATATGAAGACTCATTGCAAGGTGTCTTTAGTCGTTCGAGAAGAGGACGATGGTGTGCGACGCTACGTCCACCTTGGCACGGGTAACTACAATCCGACAACCGCTAGGATCTACACCGATTTGGGGCTGTTCACCTCCAACGTCGATTTCGCATCGGATGTGTCGGCTCTGTTCAACTTGCTCACCGGATACTCGCAGGGCTACGAATGGAAGAAACTGGTCGTGGCTCCAATGGATTTGCACAATCGCACGATTGAGCTGATCAACGAGCAAGCGGAGCGAGCTCGCGCGGGCCAGCCATCGCGTATCTTCGCAAAGTTAAACTCGCTGATTGACCACAAGGTGATCGAGGCACTCTACACGGCCAGTCAGGCGGGAGTCCCGATTGATTTGGTCGTGCGAGGCATATGTGGATTGCGGCCAGGTATTACGGGGATCTCTGACACGATTACGGTGCGTAGCATTGTTGACCGTTTTTTAGAGCACAGTCGCATTTTCGTGTTTGGGGCGGAGGACGACTGCAAGTTGTTTTTGTCCAGTGCGGATTGGATGCCACGCAACTTCTATCGACGTGTCGAGGTAATGTTCCCGATCGAACTGGGTTCTCTGCGGAAGACGGTTTTGCAGGAAATCATTCCGGCATATTTGGCCGACAACACGAAGGCAAGGCAGCTACGGCATGATGGAACCTATGTCCGCGTTCAGCCTGCTCGCGGGGAGACGCCTTACCGAGTTCAGCAAGCCTTACTAAACTCAGATTCATACGAGCTGCCAAAGATCAAAAAGGCAACGGCAGTTCGAGAATCAAAAGCGTCGAAGTCGAAGAAGAAGACTCGAGCGAAGTAAGAAGGCACACGGATGAAAAGACTGATCGTTATGCGGCACGCGAAAAGTTCGTGGGCCGAACCAGGAATGCAAGATCATGCTCGCCCACTGAATGATCGAGGTCGGCAAGACGCTCCGAAGGTCGCGCAACAGCTGACGAACATCGGTTGGCAGCCAAATATCATTATCAGCAGCGATTCAACTCGGACTCGCGAAACGCTCGGCTTGATGGCGCTCGAGTTTTCAGACGATGTACGTCTAGTCTTCGAAAGCGATCTCTATCACGCCGGAGTACGAGAAGTTGTCGCGCACGTCTGTAACGTTCCGAATGACGTGACAACGGTGATGGTGCTCGGCCACAATCCTGGTTGGGAATATGTCGTTGAGCACCTGTCGGGTGAAGAAGTCATTATGAAAACGGCAACCGCCGCGTTGCTTGACTTCGACGTCGACGACTGGAACGATGCGATCCGCTGCCCCGGAAGCTGGCGTTTGGTCGATGTGATTTATCCTCGCGACCTGTGAACTTGTAGCAGCGTCTTACTTTCGCTGCCGTCTAAACGCCAAGACCGGCAGCAACAAGCAACTAAAGACTGCCGCCGATGGCTCTGGAACAAAAACGATCTTGTCAATCGACAACGAAACGCTGTTCCCAATTCCGATGAGGCTGATACCAACCTCTGCGATGTCTGACCGATCGAGACCCGTTTGCTGGCTGTCAATGTGCAAAGATGCCACGAACGGTTCGGTCGACTGAGTCACGTTGAAGATCGAACTTCCGCCTGATTTTCCACTGGAGTCAGCAACAAAAAGATTGAGTGCTGCAGTACCCGCGGGTTCGAGATAATGACCGAAGTAGATTTGGACCGCCGCATCAGGCACACTGAAGTCCAGAGAAGGCACGGTGGGCGGATCGTTGCGATTGCCTGTGCCGCTCGCATAGTAACTCAAGACGAGAGCCTCTACGCTTTCGGGGCTATCGAAATCCAGGCTGCCCGTGCCGGACGAGTCGACTTCTAGAATCGCTGGATCGTCTGGCCGACTTGGATAAATGAATTGACGATATCCGGCCCAAACATGGTCCTCGTCGAAGCCTCCGCCCGCGAAATTGAATGGCGGACTTATGAAACTCCCCACGCTGAAATCGTCGAGGATCGTATCGGCGGAAAGCAGAGAACTGCAGAGACCAACGGTCAAGATTGCAAGAAGCGTTTTGCAGAACGACATGGCAACCTCCGTACCTGCTGCGTGCGAGCGACATCGCCCGCACCATTATCGCAAGGCCTAGTCGAAGGTCAAGTTTGCACCTTCACTGAGCATAGGCCTTGCGGCGACAGTCGTGATCAATTCGCGATCGTGAATACGTCGCGTACGGTTTCTGCAGCGGTCTCCCACTTGTCGGCTGCCAGATTGAAGTCGACGGACATGGCTCGGATGGTGTGCGGAGTCGCAACTCGTGACGTCGCAGTGCCGGTCGTGTTGAGCGGAATCTGTGCACTTTCTCCTGCGGCTAACAGTTGCTCCGTTTCCGGCCGCAGCAGAAATTCGATCAGCCGCTGACCGTTTTCGCTGTTGCGGGCACCCTTGATCAATGAGAGCGAGTTCGGAATGAACAGAGTGCCCAACTGGCTGTCCGCTTGATCTGGATAAACGATTTCAACGGGGCGTGCCGCTGCGATTTCGACCATCGCGTCATCTGTATCGGTCAGGCCAAACGCAATTTCGCCCTTGGAGACAGCCAATGCGACTTGTTTGTTGCCCGGATAGACCTTTGCGTTCTTGCTAATCTGCCGCAAGAACGCAGTGGCCTCTTCGCTGCCTAGCGTCGCAAAAAGGCATGCTGCGTGTGACGCCGTCGTGCCGAACAACGGCTTTGCAATTCCGACTTTTTGTTTCCACTTTGGATCGGTGAGATCAGAAATCGATCGTGGTAATTCGTCCGGCTTGACGATGTCCTTGTTTACCAAAATCACACGAGCTCTCGCTGCGAACCCGAACCATTCGCGATCAGGGTCGCGGTACTGCTTCGGGTAGTACTTGGCTGTTGCCGGCGAACATGATTGCAGTACGCCTTCGGACTTAAGTCGTAGTGTGTTGAGGATTTCGTTGTTCCAAAATACATCGCAACGCGGCCGATTCCGTTCGGCAAGAATCAGATTCGTAAGCCCAACCGTTTTGTTGGCCTCGGTGTCAAATTTTGGTCGCACGGCAATCCCGGTTACTTCGGTGAATTCCGCAAAGGTCACTTCAGCAAATTCACGATCCAGCGCGGTGTAAACGACGACCTCATTCTTCTTGCAGCCGCCAGCGCAAAGCATCACTCCTGCGAGCAAGCAAAAGAGCGTTATTCGCGAACGACCGGAATCTTGTTTGGGCATATGCATTCCCATGACAAATCGACCTCTGACAAATGGAGTGTACGGTGTCTAGCCATCGTCGGTATCTATCGATTACAACAAATTGGTTCAACCCGCCTTTGCGTTCGACACAGTCTCATGGCAAAAGTTTACTTTTACTACTCTTCGATGAATGCTGGCAAATCGACCGTGCTACTGCAGTCGAACTACAATTATCAAGAACGCGGGATGACCACGTATTTGCTGGTGCCCGAAATCGATACGCGTTTTGGCACAGGCAAGATTTCGTCGCGTATCGGAATCGAAGCCACAGCGGAAACGTTCAATGTGTCCGACAATCTATTCACAAGGTGTCGCGACCGACACGAATCTGATGCATTGCACTGTGTACTCGTCGACGAAGCTCAATTCTTGACTCGGTCTCAAGTAAACCAGCTCACCGATGTTGCCGATACGCTCGATGTTCCCGTGATCGCGTACGGACTGCGTACCGATTTTCAAGGTAACTTATTCGAAGGCAGTACGTGGCTGTTGGCTTGGGCTGATAATCTGGTTGAGCTAAAAACGCTTTGCCACTGCGGCCGTAAAGCTACCATGGTGTTGCGTTTGGACGCTACTGGAAAGCCTCTGCGAGACGGTGACCAAGTGAAAATTGGCGGCAATGAAACATACACTTCGGTATGTCGCCGCCACTTCAAAGAAGGTATTGCACACTGCCCAACTCGGCCGCTCCCGTTCAAAGATTGAAGCCGCAACTTGTGGAGGGGTGCAATCGCTCACTGCACCCCATAGAATTGGCGTCCTCAATAATTCCGCGAGTTGCACTACCTCGCTACTGTTTTAGATCTCAGCCTTAGGAGCTTCCCGTTTATGAAGATGACTGCGATTCGTACACTGTGTTTGCTTTTCCTCGTTGCCGGTTCGGCACTGGCCGACGACAGCAACAACGAGTGGATTTCCATGTTCAACGGCCGCGACCTCGATGGCTGGAAGGTCAACGAAAACAAAGACTCTGTCAAAGTTGACGATGGCATGCTTATCATCGACGGCCCACGAGCTCATGCGTTTTTCGCTGGCTCAACAGGTAACGCCGATTTCAAGGATTTTCATTTCCAAGCTCAGGTCAAAACAACGCAGGGTTCGAACTCAGGGATTTATTTCCACACGGAATATCAAGACTCGGGCTGGCCATCAAAGGGTTACGAGTGTCAGGTCAACAACACGCACGGCGATCCCAAAAAAACTGGCGGCCTCTATGGGATCCAAGATAACTTCGAGGCTCCCGCCAAAGACGGCGAGTGGTTTAACTACGACATCATTGTCAAAGGAAAACACATCGTCGTTCAGATTAACGGAAAGACAATTTCCGATTACACCGAACCTGAAGACGCGGAGCGAAACGGTGAATTCAAGAATCGCCTGGTGTCGTCTGGAACGTTCGCCATTCAAGCACACGATCCCAAAAGTGTCGTGTACTTTCGCAACATTCGAGTGAAAAAGCTCTAGAGGGCGACCGAAGCGTAGCGAGAGATGGCTAATAACCAAGCATCTTGGATTTCGGGTAGCTCGTAGTGGATCTTGCTAAAGATCCCGTCCGCCAGGAAGTTTAGCAACTTCCACTACCCGAACTAAGCTGACACAGACTACTAGCCGAGTGTTTATGCCGTCTCTCGCGCGAGTGCACTATTTGGGAACGCGAGGTCGTTGGCGAGGGCCTCGCTCCAAAAGTTCATTGACAGAGCATTCGCCGCTGATCACGTCGTCGATTTCGTCCCATTCGAATCCACACGCTGACAACTCGGACACGTCGCATTCGGAAGGCTTGTCATCAAATAGCCCAATCGCTCGGTCTTCATTGACAGTCCGTTCGAACTCGTCGATACCGATCGAATGCTGAGACCGCACCCAGGCAAGCAGATGGCTTAGCAAGTGGAAATTGGCAATTGTCCGAATCGGCAAATGCAGCCAGTGCGTTGATTCGTGGCTGTAACCGATTCGCACTCCATCTTCTTCATCCAAGAACACGTCGTTGATTTCGTACCAACTGATCCCTTTCGAGCCGACCTTGATTCCTTCACGGCTGACTGAAAGTTTCTTTCCAAAACGCAGCCAATGCCCCGCTTCGTATGCGTGTTGATATGAGCCGAGCATTCGGTGAGTGATTTCGTTTTGAATACGTCGAGCAATCGCGACCGAACCTTCAAAGCGGTCTAGTTTCAATCGACGTTCATCGTTCGACTCGATGCGAACCGTCCAACCTTGCGGCTTGTGATTGTTTGGTTTGTCAGAATAGACGGGAGTTTGCCAGACGTTGCATATGTCTTCCCAGTGAAAAACGTCCGACGAAACGATGTCAATGTACTCTACGCCAAACTGGTGAAGATGAACTTGCCGAGTCTGTCTGACCCACAGCCTAATGGTGCTTAATGCAGCAGCTGCTAGGACGACAATCGAACTTCCCAGAAACAGGCGGCTTGCATCAGGCTGCAACAGAGCGTGGTAGAGCGACCAGGCGCCGACAGCAGTTGTTGCACTCAAAAGCCACAGCAGCTTTCGGTACTTTCTAGATTCGGGAAAGTACGTTGCGACACGTTTTCCCAGTGAGTTTGATGACGCGTCTCTCGTCGAAGACATGGCGAATCAATCCGTTAATCCGATGTCGTTCCTTGGTGTAGGCAAAGCGTTCCGTAAAATCGCGAGCCTCTTTCTGTTTATTGTCGAGATCAATGTGGAAAATTGAGGCCGATTCGCGAAACTGCGGTGTTCTTCGAATGCTATCAGCTATGGCTGCTTGAAATCACTTCATTATCGAACGTGCTTCCAGCCGAAGCAGTTGTGCCAGATTCCGAAGTTTATCGGCCGAAAGATAATCCGTTTCACCCTCAAGCCGATTCGCACGAGCATCCAGCAAAGCTGCAGTATCGCGCAGTTGAAGGCATAGCTCGTCGTCAGCCTGCGAACGCGTTTCTGCCGTCGCAGTGGTGTCGACTTGTTCGAGTTTGCGCGGTCCTTTTTCGGCGACTAGCTTCTGTAAGGCCTCGCGGAAGAGTTGGTCGCTCTCTTGACCGCTTAGAAACGGCAGCCCGTGCTGAGATCTGATTTCTGAGATTTCTTCGATCGAAGAGAGATCTGAGTCGTCTTGGATCGCACGTTCCTGCGAGTTGATGACTCCAACGCCGAAGCACGCTGCCGCCAAACAGGCGGCGACAATTCTCAATCGCATGGCAGACTCCTTTCTGCAGCTGTTGGTTCACAGTTAACCCGCATCGCTCCGGCGGGCGACTTTCCCGTGGGTTTGCACGTTGAAGCCGGTCTTCTTGAGTGGCTGGTGCTCGGTGCAATTCTCAGTTTCTAAAAAGTCCCGGTCCGGCGCGGGTAGTGACTTACTTCAACGTCGAGACAAGATACTTGGTTAGCGGCAGGTGCGCAAAGTTCAATAAATGCGCCGCCAGGAAAGACTGGTCAAATCGTGGCCGCAGCGATAGTGGAGAGAATCGCGAGTCAACGCATTGAAGCATCCGATGGCATCACACCTTCATGCAAACCCCCTCGGTCAGGTTGCCTGCGATACACAAGCGAGTGGACGAACCAATGCTCGAGAGCGAGTGAATATCGCGGCGCCGAAAAAATTTCAAGAATTCGCGGAACACTTCGCCAGCGACTGCGTATTCATAATCAGCTGCAGTAAATCCACCAATTACGCAGTGAAACTTCAAAGTCTTCCTCCCAGCACGCAACAGCCTCGGAAGCGCATGATGACGCTAGTTCGGCATCATGAGCTCCGAGGCTGTTCGCGTTACGCTTGGCCTTGCGTCTTTTCGCAGGTTTTCTGGACTGAATCTGGTTGATGTAATCCATCTTTCTTGTTTTGTATGGTGAATTGAACAGGCCTCAACTACGATGAAATATGCAGCTTTTTTAAGAAACCAACCCAGTTAAACCGGGTTAGATAAAGCTGGATTACAAACGCGACGTTCAGGATCGATGAATCAAATGTACAAGTATCTTTTCGTACTTACGCTTGCGTCCTTTCAGATCGCCGGGAACGCCTACGCTCAGATTGAAGACGTACCGGCACCGCAAACTGAGGGCATGCGTTTCAACTTTCATAGTACGCCGTGGCCAACCGTGCTTGAGATGTTTGCCGAAACGTCTGGTCTCTCTTTGGTAATGAACACGCCACCGGACGGGACTCTGAATTACCACACGGACAATCGCGTTTATTCGCCTGGCGACGCGATCGATATTATGAACAGTGTGCTTGCGTCAAAAGGGTTCACGTTGGTTCGACGCGAGAAGATGCTGATGGTGATCAATGTCGCTGATGGCATTCCACCCGACTTACTGGAAACGATTCCGTTGTCGGAGCTGGATGGTCGCGGCAAGTTTGAACTGACGCGTTGCATCTTTCCAATCAACAAAGTCTCGCCTGTTGAAGCTTCCGAAGAGATCAGCACTCTGATTGGCTTGCAGGGCGAAGTCAAGATTTTGGCGCAGTCGAAGCAACTTCTGGTTACAGGCACTGGCGGGCGGTTGCGTTCCGTGCGAGATGCGCTGCAACGAATCGACGACCCGAACGGTATCGGAGCGACCAACATCAAGGTGTTCGAGCTGAGCAACGTGACTCCGGAGGACGCACTGGTCGTCATCCGCCAAATGCTTGGACTCGCTGAAGATCAAAACGCAGCTCCTGAAGGTACGTTGCGTATTTCGACCGACCCCACGGGAAAGAACCTGCTTGCGTCAGGAAGAGACGATGAATTGAAGCGAATTGACGAAGTTTTAAAGCTGGTCGATGTCGCAAAGAAGACTACTGCGATCGTTGAGTTTCCGCAGCTGGAAGTTTATTCGACGATGGATGCGGATCCTCAGACAATCTACGACGTTGTCTTCTCGATGTTTGAAGCCGACGAAAATGTGCGTCTCGCTACCGACCCTGTCAGTGGAAAGCTTATTGCTGAATGCCTTCCGTCACAACACGCAACGATCCGGGCTGTGCTGCAACAAATGCAAAAGGATGGTCGGCAGTTTGAAGTCATTCCGCTCGACTACGTAGACGTTCAAACCGCTGTGCTGTCAATCAACAAGCTGTTTGGCGTCGTTGAAGGCGAAACTAATCCCAAGGCACCGATTGTCAGTTCCGACATCACATCGGGAAGCCTGCTGGTTCGCGCCACGCAAACTCAGATTGACGACATAAAGGCGCTGCTCAACAAAATGGGCGAGGACGGCCAGATGCTGGGCGATTCCGCAACTGCGAGCAACGTCCGAATGCTCGATCTGACCGGGCGCGAAGCTCAAATGGTGCTCGAACAGGCCGCGCTGATTTGGCCGTCTCTTCGTGGGAATCGCATTCGATCGGTTACACCGTCCAATGCCATCGACGCAATGAAGAACAGCACAATCGAAGAGCGACACAGTCCAGTAGCCGGCGATTCCTCGGACGAAACCGAAAACGATTCCGACGAGGGAGCAGACGAATCTGACGACGTTCAATCGCAGCCCAACCCGCCGATCACTGGCGACGCGAAATTCGAATTCAAGGATACAGATACGCTGCTCGCACAGGCTCCGGCAATCGATTTTCGTCGCATGGTCGCTCAGGCCGATCCAGCGGATAAGCCAGCTGAATCAACAAACCAAGACCCAGGCTCAAGCTCAGCTGTTGCGAACATGCCTGGTTCAGACATCATTGTCGCACCGGGTCCCGGTGGCCTGATGGTCACGTCCAAGGATCCTGAAGCGCTCGCCGACTTCGTTGACCTGATTGACATGCTGACGGCCAATATCAGTTCGTCGGCAAGCAAATCATTCACGGTCTTTTATCTAAAGCATGAAACGGCCGGGGCCGCAAAATCGATGCTGGAAGAAATCCTCGGTGCCAGCTCCTCAGGCGGTGGTGGCGGAGGAGGAAGCCTGCTTGGCGATATCGCTGGAGCCGCGTTGGGTGGCGGAGGCGGTGGTGACCTCATGGGATCGTTACTCGGACTAGGCGGAGACGATGGCGGAAGCTCGGTTGAAGCTACTGGGCCATTCAAAATCACGGCCAACAACCGACTGAACTGTTTGGTTGTAGAAGCCAACCCTGTCGACATTCAGCTTATGGAAGACTTGCTCACAGTGATTGACCGCAAGAAGAGCATTGAAACGATCCAGACATCCCCGAGGCCTCGAATAGTTCCGATCAAAAACGTCGACGCCAATACGATCGCGACGATTCTAAAGGGCTCCTACTCAGATCGCTTAGCCGGCGGCGGTGGTGGCCAATCGCAGCCTCGCCCGGAAGACCTCATCCGTGCAATGACGCGAGGCCGTGGTGGAAATAACCAGGGCGGAGGAGGAGGCCAAGACGCCGAGGAAGCGAAAAAGAACGTTTCAATCGAGGTCGACGTTGCTAATAACGCGTTGGTCATCGCAGCACCTGACGATACGTTCGCGGAGATGTTGTTGCTCATTGAACAACTTGATCAAACTCGTGAGATAACCCACATCGTTCCCATCAAACAAGCCGACCCGTCGCTAGTTCGCCAAGCCTTGGCCAGCTTCCTTGGCGACAAACTGGGATCATCTGCCTCGTCAGCCAGTTCACGTAGCCCATCAGCTACTCCAACGCCCGGTGGTGGCGGAGGCCCAAGTGCCGTAACTCCTGGTGCAGCACCGCAGCCACCAAATGCCGGTCCACAAGCGGCAGATTTCATTCGTGCTATGCAGCAAGGCGGCGGCGGACGCGGTGGCCGTGGCGGACCTGGTGGAGGCTTCGGCGGCGGTCGCGGAGGTCGAGGCGGTGGTGGACCTGGCGGGGGCGGCGGTCCCGGTGGTGGTCGAGGCGGACGCGGCGGATAAATCACGGTCACGCTCGACAGCATCCCCCAATAAAACTGGCGGAATGCTGTCCGCACAGCTGTTGCTATCTCGAAATGAAACTCAAGCGGTACCGAATTCAGTTCGGATTGTGCTTTCTATTTGCCGCAGCGACTGTAGCTGCATTCGTGTCGATGCGGCTTCACTACGAATTTCTTGAAGTTGAATGGAAGACGTATTCTACAGAAGAAGCCCAGACGATTGTCGAATCGAGGCGGCCTGTGATAGTGTTTGTTTCTGTCGACTGGAACCTAACTGCGGCCGCGGTCCAGCGAGACTTCAAAGACGACTGGCAAGTTAAGCGAGCGTTGGAACAGGCAGGAGCTGTGATGTTCTACGTCGAGACAACAGGTGAAGACGGAATGCTTCCTGATGAATTGGGCTCAAATGATGTACGCATGACGGCGATTGTCGGGTTTTCACCTTCTGCATTTTCGGCACCGCAAAGAGTTGACGGCGTGTTCCAGGCCACGGACTTCGTGCGGTTTGTCCATTAAATTGCAGACGGCAAACAGATGCCGCAAGGTTACATCTCTCGCGGCGGTGAATGAACATGAACTTCGAGGAAGGCCACTATTCTTGCGCGATGCAATAGAGTGCTTCGTCCGAGCGGATGAATAGCTGGCCGTTGCTGGCCGCAGGGCTGGCGCTGAAATCGCTTTCGTCCGAAAGCGTGTTGTGAGCGATTTCTTGAAACTCCGGCGAGATCTTGAAAACTCGTGTCCCGTCAAATCGACTGACAGCGTAAAGCTTGTCACCGGCGAGTAAAACGGATGCGTAGTACCTGCCACCGATTCGCTTGCGTGCGACTTCCTCGCCCGTTTTTGTGTCGACACACATGCCGACTCCTTGATCGTTGATCCAATAGAGTTTCTCTTCGTACAAAACAGGTGATGGCACGTAGGAGCCTCCAGATTCTGACCAAACCGTGTTCTTGGCGGTTATGTCTTTCCCGCTGGCTACGTCTTCTTGTGAGCCAAGCTTAATCGCCGCACGACCTCCGCTCCGTCCGCCGATTACGTAAACAATGTCGTTGTCAGCCAGCACGGATGGGCAGGCGGCTGTGTCGACTTTGGTTTCGGCGTACCAGATCAACTTGCCCGTTTTGGGGTTCATGCCCCACAGTTCGAATGCAACCGAATGGACGAGGTGTTCCACTCCATCGGACGCAGTAACCAGCAGCGGCGTGGAATAGCTCTGCGAGAGAGAACCAGCCTGAGCTTTCCAGACTTCTTCACCGGTGACTTTGTTAAACGCTCGTATTGATTCGCTTTCTGATCCTGCCGTGACGATTAGCAAATCACCGTACAGAATTGGACTCGACGCCGTCCCGAACCGAGCACTTCGCTCGTTCCCCAAATCGTGATGCCAAAGTTCGTTCCCGGCGAGATCGTATGCCTTGATTCCGCTGCTGCCTAGCATCGCGTAAAGACGTTCACCGTCACACACAGGAGTATGCGAAGCCTGGCCATGGTAAGCGAATCCTGGTTCTCCGCCGTCGCTGACGCCGTCTGTCGATTTCGTCCAATTGATCGATCCTTTTTCGCGATCGACGCTGATGACGTGCCGTTTGACGTTGTTCCCGCTGCCAGAATAAGCAGTCACAAAGACCGTATCGCCAACCACAATCGGACTCGAAAAACCCGCACCTGGAAGCTTTAATTTCCACTTGAGATTCTTTTCGTCGCCCCATTCAACGGGTAGTGATGTGTCTGACGTTTTCCCGTCGCCGTTTGGTCCTCGAAAGCGAGGCCAATCATCTGCGACGCTCGGTGACTCCAAAAGACGTGCGAGAAAAACGACATAAACGATAGCAAGAATTGCGTGAACGAATCGACGATCAGACATGACAACGAACTCCGTAATGAGATAGGCGCATACCTTTAGCGGTATTCGTTAAACCTGGGCGAACGGCAAAGGTTTCGCCGAATCGAAGATTTGTCGTCAACTAGTCGTTACTCTGACCCAAATCGCGCCTGAGCATCTTGATATCCACCGACATTCTCGACATTCGTGTAGCCCAGCTCTTCCAACGTCGTCTTTGCGACTCCCGCTCGGCCACCAGAACGGCAGTAGAGCGCAATTTTTGCATCCTTGCTTGCGGCGTGCGCTTCGATCTGGGTTCCGATCTCCGTATGTGGAATGTGAATCGCTTGCGACAAGTGCCCCGAGTCCCACTCTTCTGTCGAACGCACATCGATGATCAATGTTTCCGCTTCTGCAGACGAGTTGGTACTGACATCGGATGGTGCCGACTCTTCAGGCTCCACAGCAGATGCGTTGTTGCTCGAATCTGCCGGCGTTTCGCCTGTTGAATTGCAGCCAATGCAAATTGCAAACGCCAGGAACCAAACGACGGGCTGAAAATTAATCCATAGTTTCATGGGGTTTCGATCTCACTTTGGTAAATAGAAATGTGGAGCTACAGCCACCATACTACTAAATCGAGATACACGTGTGCATTGGCTTTAGCGACGCGTCCTATGGTGGGCAAATCGATTGTGCTAACGTAGCCGGTTGCTGTAATCAATCGCCGCGATCCCAATGGTTAGCCCCAAGCCATGCCGAATTCAAAAGACGTCAAGGTCGTAGACGCCGAACTCTATTTTCTTCCGGTTCACACACGCATGCCACTCAAGTTCGGTGCTGAAACCGTTAAGTACGTTACGTGTGCTCGCTGCAAAATCACTGTCGAAGGACAAGCTGGAAAATCAGCGGTTGGCTGGGGCGAAACTCCGCTGAGTGTCACTTGGGTTTGGCCAAGCTCGCTTGCTTACGAAGAACGCCATGAATCGCTGAAAGCGTTTTGTCGAACTTTGACTCGCGAGTGGCCGAAGTTTGATGTGTCAGGCCACCCAATCGAAATTGGGCGAGACTTTATCGTCGATGAACTGGCAAGGTTGCAGTCAGCCCATAACGAATCACACGCTGCAAGCGAGCCTATGCCGTGGCTCGCGTCGCTGGTTTGCTTTTCGTTGTTCGACATCGCGACACACGACGCGTATGGGAACTTACACGATTGCGATATCTACTCGACGTACAATCGAGATTGGATGAACCGGTCTCTCGAACACTTCCTTGAACCGGCATTGAATTCGAATCACGACTTTCGCGATCAGTACCCCTGCGACTTTTTGACTAGCTCGCCACCACATCATCTACCTGCATGGCATCTGGTCGGCGGTACCGATCCGATCTCTCCCGAGGAACTCACCGGCAATGAACCGGAAGACGAATATCCCGTGCTGCTTGAGGACTGGATTCGCACCGACAAGCTGAATTGCTTGAAAGTAAAACTGCGCGGGAACGACGCAACTTGGGACTACGATCGATTGGTGAAGACCGGCCAGCTCGCGATCAACAATGATGTCGATTGGCTGACGACTGATTTTAACTGCATGGTCACCAATCCTGATTACGTCAACGAGATGCTTGATCGGCTTTGTCTCGAGCATCCGCGCATCTACGGAATGATCCTCTACGTCGAGCAACCGTTTCCGCACGATTTGGATGCGAACCGGATCGACGTGCACAGCGTGAGTGCCCGGAAGCCGCTGTTCTTGGACGAGAGTGCGCACGACTGGCAGCACATTCGTTTAGGCCGACAGCTGGGCTGGACCGGAGTTGCCTTAAAGACCTGCAAAACGCAAACCGGTGCGATTCTAAGTGCTTGTTGGGCGAAGGCTCACGGGATGACACTTATGGTGCAAGACTTGACGAATCCGATGCTGGCTCAAATTCCGCACGTGCGCCTGGCGGCGCACGTCGGCACGATCATGGGTGTCGAGACAAACGCAATGCAATTCTATCCCGCTGTTTCGAAGCCCGAATCCGCGATTCATCCTGGGCTTTACCAACGCCGCAACGGACAAATCGATCTGTCTACAATCAGTGGAAGCGGTTTCGGTTATCGCGTCGGCGAAATCTCTCGAGAACTGCCAGACGCTGAGAGCTGAAATGCAGCCCAAGCGGTACACCATTCGCGATCCACGGTGCTGCTGCCGTAGGCCTGAAGGGTCCATAGTAGACTCGGATTCGATGGGTCCCGACATGTAGCCGAGTAGTGGCTCCAGTTGACTGACCGCTGGCCGTTGTAGTGATAGGCAGTCGTGCCGGGAACAGCTTGCACTGGCTTTCGCATTGTGCCGGGTGGATCGTTCGCCGCATGCATCATGACGTACACGGAAGGAAACTCGGTTTGTGACGATCCGGTACAGCCGATGCCGATATTGCCGTGGGCGTTGACGGCGATCGAAGGATAGATGAAATCGCGATCAGGCGAGTCGACGAAACCTTCTTGCAACAGCTTGCCATCGCTGATCCTGATTTGGTACCAAAGCACTCCTGGGCGCGAATCGATCGACCGTTTCGCTCCGTTGCAGCCAAACACACTACCACCGTGGACAAACACGCTGTCGAGCCGTCGCCCTCCTCCACCTGCTCGCAGCTTCGGACCCGGTGGCGGTTGGAAAGCTTCCATCGCTGGCGTCGTATTGTTGGGAGTCAAGTAATTCCGGCTCAGCGGAACGGTTAACGCGTCAGAAATACTGGCCTGCCCGTCCGACCAGATGACTTTGTAGATATACAACTCGCTGCAAGCTCCGTCGAAGAACTGATTGGCCAGTAGAATCATCGGCGCATTTGCAGCCTTGTCCGGATCAGGGTCCATTGCTGGCATCGTGCTGAATTGCAGCTTGGCAAATGTCTGGCCGCGAGTTAGCACGGGCCCACCGTCCGCGATCGCGTCTTGCTTGGGAAGAACGTAACAGTTCGTGCCTTTGCTCATTTCAGGATGGCCATTGCACGAACAGACAGAGAGCCCGTTTCGGTCGACTCCGAGTTTCATGTATGGATTGATGCGAGGCAGAGGAAGCTTCGCACCCCGCCAGGTCTCCAGCGGGTTGGAGCTGCTCGATACGGCGAGAAAACAGTCGGGCTCGGTTGTCCCCGCCGCGCAGGCGAACCAACGCTCTGACAGAGGGTCGTAAATGATGCGTGCGTCGTTAGCATTGGCCTCCGGAATCAACTGACCCAACGGTTCAACTTGTTGCCAGAATTCTCGCGACGAAAGTTTCTTCAGGACTCTGCCGGTCGACTTGTCATGGACGACGAAACTTGCAACATCAAAATCGACGAGATGGTCTGGGCCAACCGATCCGGCGACATCGATTGTCTGCTTCCAGCCCGGACCCTTGTTGCCCGAAAACGAATCAACGATTGCAACGTCTTGGGCGCTGGCTGTAACAAACGAAACGACTGTGAAGGCGAGTGTTAGGTTGATTCGATTCCGTTGCATAGACTAGTTCGACATGTTTGGCCAGCTGGTAAATTGCGAGAATGAGTCGCCAAACCGGACAGGCCCGCAGTTTTCATCGCCGTCTGAATTCCAGCCATATTGCATATGGTATGGATTTGCCCCTCGTACAAGCTGAAATCTTAGCATCCTGCGCTACTCGACTTCAGGCCTATTTGGCGACTCCGTCCCTGTCGATTCGCGAGAGTTCTGGCAGCGCCTAGTCCCCCAGTCAAGGCAAGCTGGACAGAGTGGTCCATTCTGCTCTTTAGTGCGCCATGACGCACACTTTGGCGCGCTGATTGGTCTACGACTGGGCGATATGTCGCGCGCATTCTGTTGACTGATCCAAGTTCTAAAACGTGC
>JAGQPC010000017.1 GCA_020426925.1 Planctomycetales bacterium
CGGTGATCGCCGCAAGGCCATGCTCAGTGATATCGCAACTTTGACTGGCGGAACGATGATCAGCGAAGATTTGGGCATCAAGCTGGACAGCATCTCGCTCGAACACTTGGGCAAGGCCAAGAAGATCACAGTCGACAAGAACGCTACGACGATCGTTCAAGGTGCTGGCAAGACTTCTGATATTCAGCAGCGTATTGCTCAGCTGAAAAAGCAGATTGACCAGACCGACAGCGATTACGACAAAGAAAAGCTGNNAAGCTGCAAGAGCGTCTTGCGAAGCTTACTGGCGGTGTTGCGATCATTTCGGTTGGTGCCGAAACGGAAGCCGACATGAAGCAAAAGAAGGCTCGTGTTGAGGACGCGCTTCACGCAACGCGTGCGGCCGTTGAAGAAGGCATCTTGCCTGGTGGCGGTGTCGCTCTACTACGTTGCAAGGAAGCTGTGGAAAAAGCTCGCTCGTCTGCCAAGGGTGACGAGAAAATTGGCGTTTCGATTATCTTGAATGTGCTTTCTGCTCCGCTGAAGCAGATTGCTGATAACGGCGGCATCGATGGTTCCGTTGTTGTCGACGAAGTATCGCAAAAGCCGCAAAACCACGGCTACAACGCCAACACGGGCGAGTACTGCGACATGCTGAAAGCAGGTGTGATCGATCCGGTGAAGGTCGTTCGCACGGCTTTGACCAATGCTGCCAGTATTGCCGGATTGTTGCTTACGACCGAAGCGATGGTCACGAACCTTGAAAAAGAGGACAAGGAAAAGCAACGAGTTGAGGGAAGCATCCGATAGTGGTCGATCCGTAATAAGCGGAATAGACGACTGACGGATTTTTATATATCAGGCCACTTCCGCTGGGAGTGGCCTGTTTTTTGGATCAAATTGACAGGCAATGAACTAACGGCGTTGTCCGGTTAGAGGAACTGCGATCAACCGTTGAACTCCGGATCTGCGGCAGACTGCGATGCAAACGATGGCGACAAAACGAGATTACTACGAAGTGCTTGGGGTCGGCCGGACCGCGTCCGAAAGTGAGATTTCACGCGTCTACCGGAAACTTGCCATCAAGTACCATCCGGACAGTAATCAGAACGACGACGAAGCTACCCGCATGTTCAAGGAAGTCGCGGAGGCCTATGAAGTCCTCAGCGACGCACAAAAACGTGCTGCGTATGACCAATACGGACACGCTGCATTCCAAGGCGGAATGGGCGGAGGCGGCAGTGAAGGTTACGACGTCGGTGATATCTTCGAAGACATCTTCGATAATTTCTTTGGTGGCGGTCGACGTCGCGGCGGTGGCCGCAGAACTCGGCGCGGAGCTGACATCAAGTGCCAAGTTACGCTGACGCTAAACGAGGCGGCGACTGGCGTTAATAAGACGGTTCAGTTTGAACGCGCCGAAACGTGTAATGGCTGCCGAGGCTCCGGAAGCAAGCCGGGCTCTCAAGGCGAAACGTGTCGTCGCTGTAGAGGGCAAGGACAAGTTGTTCAGTCCGCCGGCATTTTGCGAGTCCAGACGACGTGCCCCGACTGCAACGGCGTCGGCAAAATCATAACTGATCCATGCAATCACTGCCACGGCAAGGGGCAAACTGCGAAGCGAGTTGAATTGGACGTTGCCATACCGGCCGGTGTTGACGACGGGATGCAAGTGCGTCTTGAAGGCGAAGGAGCACCGGGACCGAACGGAGGTCCCAACGGGGATTGCTACTGCTTTATCAAAATCAAACCGCACCCGCTGTTCAAACGAGACGGTATGGACCTGTTTGTTGAGGTTCCGATTTCGTACACGCAAGCGGCACTTGGAGCGTTTCTTGAGATCCCGACGCTCGATGGTCCAGACAAGCTGACGATCAGTCCGGGCACTCAATCGGGCCAAGTGATTAAAAAAAAAAAACGCGGTATGCCAGACCCTCGATCTGGTCGGCGAGGCGATCTGTTGGTGCAGACCTACGTCGAAGTCCCCAAGCGGATTAGCACACAAGAAGAAGAATTACTTCGGAAGCTCGCGGAGCTGGAAAACAGCAATGTATCTCCGAAACGAAGCAGCTTTATTTCGAAGTTGAAAGAGTATTTTTTATTTTTTTAACATTAGACGTGGCGTCATGTGGGCAACGCGATTTTTGCCCCAACACCACTAATGGACCTTGCCAAAGATCCCTGTAGCGAAAGAAAAAGATTCCTAAATGGAGTTAGCGACACTTAGTCAAATACTTAATGCAACTTGTTTGTAGTCCCGCCTTGAGGCGAAATGTGGGGCATGCCAGGTCTCGCCTAAAGACGGGACTACGAACAAAACCGCCACTAGCTAGACCAGCAGGAAGTTTGGCAAGTTCCACAACTACTGAATAGTCGCGTGGTGGAGAGTACAGCCGTTTGGCACCGAAGCATAATTCATCGCGGGTCACCGACGGCCAATCGTCATAGAGAAGAATCCAGGAGTTAGACGTGTCAGAAGAACAAAGAGTTGGCCCTGCCGACGATGATCAATCGACTTCGGCGGACAGCGCGACAGGAACCGCGTCCGAAGACAGTTCCCTTGATGATGCGCTGAACGAATACCTTGACGACAACGCAAGCCAGCAACAGGCTTCGAACGAATCAACGGATCTCGACAAATTGAGAGCCGAAGTGGTCGCGGCGAACGAGCGAGCATTGCGTGCTCAAGCGGAAGTCGACAATGTACGTCGTCGTTTCCGGCGAGAAAATGATGAAGCCATTCGTTACGCGAACAAGCCGTTGCTAACCGACCTGCTGCCCGTTATCGACAACATCCATCGAGCCCTCGAAGCTGCGAAAACGAACCCAGAAAGTGGCGGTTTGCTCGAAGGTGTTTCGATGGTAGCTGACCAGTTGGTTGGCGTTCTCGAAAAACACCACTGCCCAAAAATCAATGCCATAGGCGAGCAATTCGATCCGGAGCTGCACGAAGCTATTCTCCAGCAACCAAGTGATGAGCCAAAAGGAACAATCATTCTGGTCGCTCAAGACGGCTATCAATTGCACGATCGCCTCGTTCGTCCCAGCCAAGTGATTGTATCGACCGGCCCCGCCGAATAACTATCAGAAGTTTTCCTGAGAGCGAGTAGATTTTTCATGCCAACCTACGATTACGAATGCGACGCATGCGGTCACGAGTTCGAGCTCTTTCAGTCGATCAGTGATTCCGTAAAACGCAAATGTCCTGAATGCGGCAAGAACAAACTGCGCAGGTTGTTTGGCACCGGCGCCGCAGTAATGTTTAAGGGATCTGGGTTCTACGAAACCGACTACCGCAGCGAGTCCTACAAAAAGGCAGCCAAAGAGGACAAGAAAGCAGCTGAAAAGTCTGCCTCGGGCTCCGATTCCCAAAAATCGGATTCCAAGAAATCCGAGACCAAATCGGAATCGAAATCCAAATCAAAAACAGCATCCAAAAAAGACTGATCCATAAAGCGATTTGGGTTCTTGAGTTGTTAATGCCCCCAAAAAAAGAGACACGCTGCTACGAGCAACGTGCCTCATCAAGGGCGACCGAGTTTTGCAGCGATCGTCAAATCATTGCGAATACTCGATCTAGCGCATCTTGGCTTGCGTTGTGGTTCTTTGGACGATCTTGGTCGTCTTCACCAAAGAGTTCGTCAATCGCCATGGAGCGGATGACTATCTCTCTGCCACGAGTGTCTTCCGGTTGATCCAACTCAGTGGTGGGTTCGTCCGAATCCTTTGAGATCTCACTCGCAACTTCTTCTGGAACTGGCACAACGACCGGCTTAGCAGCACCGACGTATCCTCCGTCAGCGAATGCAGCAACCAAGTCACCCGAATCGAATTCGCCGTCGCAGTTGAAATCACCTTCGGCCCAAGTCGAGTTGTTTGCGATGCCGTCTTCGTATTCAGCAGCGGCGAACATTTGCACGAGATCGCTCGAATCAAACACAAGGTCAAGGTTGGCGTCCCCATAGTGCGTTCCAATGATGTTGTGCACCAGGTACGACTGGTCGTCGTGGTTAACAACGCCATCGTTGTTTAGATCTCCGGTCATGTCTCCGTTGTTGATCAATCCGCAAAGCAAATCGATGTCGGCGATTCCGACCGTCCAATCATGATTGAGGTCGCCATTCAGCACCGAATAGTCTTCGACCTCACCATCTCGAGCTGGCCCCGTCGGAGCGAGACCGCCCTGAGTGCTCAATCGGAATCGAGTATTTACAGGACGTGTCGGCGCTGGCACGGCATTGTCTGGAACTTTGTATCGAAGCGAGTTCAACCCTGCGGTAACGGGAACGCTCGTCAGGATCTGTTCGTTCGGCTCGAATACACCGTTCTGATTAAAATCGGCCCAAGCATCCAATTTCGCGTCGGCAGATGAGAGAACGTCCACAACCGAAACCTTTCCAGGAACGATCGCCGTACGGAAGCGAACTCCGTCCTCATCGTCCGATGTGTTGGCGTCGTCTCGCTGAGCAAACGGCGAAGGCTGTCCGTCCGGTTCAGCATCTATCAACTGCCCTAGGAATACATTGGGATTGATGATGTGCCGAGCCCCATTAGCGGCCAAAGTCGTACCGTAGCTGTCGCGGTGGTCACCGAAATCGTAATCAGGTTCACCTGGAACATCTTGAATGATCGCCAAGTGATCTTCGACTTCGCCGTCTGGCGTCGCGCCGGTTGGCGAACCTTCTTTCGGAGTTAGCACCCGGTCGGTCGTGCTGAATCTCCAGCGAGAGACCGTCGGCTCGTTTGGACCTGGCTTGGCGTCAGCCGGAACGTGGAACGACAAGATGTTCACGCCTGGTGTCAGTGGTTGAGCAAGGAAGATTTCTTCTGGCGAACCTGGCGTCCAGGTGCCATCTCGATCGAAATCGATCCAAGCATTCAGCCAGCCGTCAGTCGAAGCGATGACTTCGACGCGAGCGTCTTGGCCGGGAACGAGCGGAGTCAGGAATCGAACGCCATCTTCATCGTCAAAGGCGAGGTCGTCGCCATCGGCGTTCGGCGTCGGCTGACCATCGGGTTCCGCATCGACGGTTCGACCGAGGAACACGTCAGGATTAATCTCGTGGTAGGCACCGCCATTAGCCAAAGTCGTTGGATACGGACGCTCTGGTGCGTCACCGAAATCTAGTTTTGCTCGCGGGGCTTCTTGAATGAAAACGATGTGATCTTCGACTTCACCGTCTGGCGTCGCACCGGTTGGCGACCCTTCCTTTGGAGTTAGCACTCGATCGGTCGTACTGAATCGCCATCGCGAGAACGTGGGCTCGTTCGGGCCTGGCTTGGCGTCAGCCGGAACATTGAAGCTGAGGATGTTCGAGCCTGCAACGAGCGGTTGAGCAAAGAAGATTTCGTCCGACGTTCCTGGTTGCCAATCACCGTCTCGATCGAAATCGACCCAAGCGTTCAAGAAGCCGTCAGT
This sequence comes from Planctomycetales bacterium, assembly GCA_020426925.1. GTDB lineage: Bacteria > Planctomycetota > Planctomycetia > Pirellulales > Pirellulaceae > JAGQPC01. The sequence continues at coordinate 5,399 of JAGQPC010000017.1, forward strand.
CGACGCGATGACTTCAACTTGAGCTACTTGACCAGGCACGAGCGGAGTCAGGAAGTTGACTCCATCTTCATCGTCAAACGCAGCGTCCAGATCGTCTTTCATCGCAGCTGGTGATGGCTGTCCGTCGGGATCGGCATCCACGCCTCGACCGAGGAAAACGTCAGGATTGATTTTGTGGTACGCACCGCCGTTGGCCAAAGTCGTTGGATATGGGCGTTCTGGTGCGTCGCCAAAATCGAGTTCCGCTCGTGGAGCGTCCTGGATGAACACCAAATGGTCTTCGACTTCGCCGTTAGGAATTCGACCATCTTGATCGTCGGGAATTGACGCATCTGGATTCAGCAGTTTGTGCGTCGTGCTGAAACGCCACCGCGAGTATGTGGCTTCATTCGGGCCTGGCTTTGCGTCAGCCGGCACATTGAACGACAGCAGATTTACACCGGCATTCAACGGTTGAGCTGAAAAGACGTTTTCCGCTGTACCGTTTGTCCACACACCGTCTCGATCAAAGTCGATCCACGCGTTCAAGTAACCGTCTGTTGAAGCGATCACTTCGACTCGCGTCGTGCCACCGGGAACCACTGGCGTCAAAAATCGCACGCCATCTTCGTCATCCATCGCAAACGCTGGCGAACTGTCGTCGCCGTCGGCGTTGATGCTGGGTTGCCCGTCCAGTTCTGGATCAACTCCGCGGCCTAAGTAGACTTCTGGATCAATGATGTGAGCGGCGCCGTTATTCGCTCGCAATGTCGGATACGGCCTGTCCGGAGCATCGCCATAATCTAACCGTCCTTGGGGCACATCGTCTTCACCGGTGCAGATATGATCGATCCACAATTCTTGGCCGCCAACCAGAAACTGATTGACCGAACCGGAAACATTCAGTACTCCGGTGTCCTGACCGAATCCATTGACAACGCTGATCGTTGTGCCACCGATGACTGCTCCGTTGATGTCTTGAAAGTCTTCAAAATTAACGAAGTCACCATTGATCGCGATGTTTAGATTGCCACCAAATTCACCGAATTGCATCGACAGATCGTTGACCGGGGCTGCCGAAAAATTGAAATCCAGGTTGATATTGTTGACACTAATGTCTTGGCCGGTGGCTCCCGAGCTGTTTCCGGACTCCACCGTCGCTTGCCCACCAGCGAACATGACTCCGTTGGACCATTCGAACGGTCGTCCAGTAACCTTCGCTTGAAAGCCCGTGTTGTCGGCCACAAATGAGTCACCTACTACGTAGGTATTCCCGACCGTCAGATCTTCAAAGTCAATGCAGTCGGCAGCAGTGTGGCCCGCCATCAGTTGGCGGTCTTCCAACGATTCGAGTGCGCGGATCGCTCGTGAACGGTTGTTTTTGTTTCGTCGTGTTTGCTTTTTTTGTCGAGACATGGTTAGTAACTCCAGGATCGGCGCTTGCAATCGCCATGTTTTGTTGCTTCGCGGCGTGCAAGCTGGATTCGTAAACTCGGTATGCTCCGGCACGAAATTCACGACGCTTGGGACGAGTACACCAAAGAAATTAAGAAAAAACCGAAAGCTCCTAAAGTGTTACAAGACAAGGACTTTCGCGCTGGCATCGTCTGTTTTCGCGATGCTTAGTCAGAAACACATTTTTGCCGCGGCGGATTGTGACCTAGGCTTTCACACTGTCCGCGCTCGTCACAGGCAGTTAATCTCATCTCATTTCTGAATCCAGACGAACGCCCATGACTCATGCCGCTCGATCGATTGCGCTCCGGTCGATCACGACTTTTCCACACTTCGAATTCGGGATAACAGACGGTCAACTTTCGTTGCTCAACTGCAACGGAGTTTCAGATCGGATGATCAGCGACGTGATGTCACGGATTGAAACGCCAGCTTATGCGCCGTTTAGCAGTGGTCTGCTGGCCTGCTGTCCGTTAAGTGCGTCGCAGTCTTTAATTGCCGAGGCCAATGGGGACCGAATTACTTGCCATGTGATTCCGACCGGCGAGATGCCCGAAGTAATTGCGGAGCTGACGGAAGGACGAGCATCGCCGTCCAGCGAACCGTCGATTGCCAACCTTGACCGAGTCGAACCGTTGCTCCGTTGTGTAATCGCCGGGCAACCGTTAATCGCTTACGGCGCCAGACCTGAACCTAACGTGCTCACTGCGTGGCACATGCTTCCTCCAAGCTGTCGGCACGAACTTACTTTTGCCTCGCAGCCGTTCGTACCAATGGCAAACGCCGTTCACTTTGTTGCAGACTTTGACCCGTCGCATGTTGGTCCAGATTCTGCGAGCATGATGTTGGACTTGACGTCTCGCGTGCCATTGGACCTATTTGACGACGCAATGCTCGGATGGTCGATTGCGATTCAAAGCCACATATTGACGGACAATCCGATGGAGGCACTGCGTGATTTTTACGGGCAGTACTGCCAAGAGGCCTCGATTCGGGATCTCACACAAATCTCAGAAGATTGGTGTGCGATTGAAGAAGGCCAACGCAGTGCAATTCAGTTTGCTGATTCGACACAATTTCAAAACCTTGGCAATGGTTTTGTCTCAAGCGTCGACACAGCCGATCGCGTTGAGGTACACAAAAACAGTGACGACGTGCTGGAACAACTTGGCCAACTAGATGACGCAGTTTTCGACGCGATCGCGGGAGCCAACAATGGCCTTTCTCGAATGAGGGAACTATGGCCAAAAGCAAAACAACAGATCTCGGACCATCTCATCGATGAATCACGCGAGCACTACTTGCGATACGTCGTTAATGAGTGGACACACCGGTTCATGCAGGACGCCGATCCGGTCCAGTGTTTTCCTACAATCGAAGTGATGAGAATCCTGCTGGATCACGAACAGTAGCGAAGTTCTTGTCGCGTTCTTGCGTAAAAATCACAGTCAGCCTGCTCGACCTTGCCATCTGGCAAAAGTTTACCGCCGCTAGCGGTTGAGTCGGTCAGTGCACCTGAAACTAGGCGGTTCGCACAATACAGACTATTGCCGCGTATTTCATTGCGAGCATCGAATAGTGTCTGGCCGATACTACTTCTGATGGAGCGGACTATTCGCATCTCTGCGAATTGCTGACAACTCATCTGGAACCTGCACGGTGCTGACCGACAACCTATGCGTAGGGAGATGCGTACGATGAAAAAACTACGACTATTTGTGGTCGGCATGAGCTGGCTGGCCCTGACAGCAACTTCAACTCAAGCTGGATGGCACGAATTCTGGAATCGGTGCCATCTCGATTTTCACCGCAACAACTGTTGGCCGGAGCCGTTTGAATCGGTCGACCGAGCTGCGACTCGCGAGCCCTTCGCTGCGATGGTGACCAACGGGTGGCGAAAAGAAACGACCCTGGGCGACGCATTCTTCCATCCCGAATCACAAAAGCTGACCGAAGGTGGCATGCATCGAGTCCATTGGATTTTGACGCAAGTTCCTGAACAGCACCGAACGGTCCACGTGTCGGTTGGATTCCATCCGACGGATATCGAGAAGCGAATCGACTCGGTACAAACGACAATTGCTCAGCTGATGCCGGGTCAACAAATGCCGCAAGTTTTGGCAACCAACATACGCTATCGACAAGCGTCTGGCGAATATGTGAATCAGATCGACACCAAGACCGTCGAGACGATTCCCGAACCTCGCTTGAAACCATTCCAAGCGGCTGGCAGCGCCGGCAACTAAATACGCAGACCACAACCGAGAACGGAAGGTCACAGCAGCGGCCTTCCGTTTTCTTATGCGCCGGCTTTCA
>JAGQPC010000302.1 GCA_020426925.1 Planctomycetales bacterium
CAAAATGTTCAGGTTTCCCGCCAATCGGGGATTCGAGTGATCGAGCGAGGGGCCGTTGAGTTCCACGTCGGGAATCGAAGACGCTAAGCCTTCCCAAAGCCGATCGCGGAGCTCGCGAATCCGTGATTGCTCGTCGGAAAAATTCGCGTTGCAGAGTTCCAAGGCTTTTGCGAATCCAACGACGCCTGGAGTGTTAATGGTTCCGCTTCGACGGCCTCGCTGCTGACCGCCGCCCAGTATTTGTGGCGTCAGACGAACACGCGGTCTGCGACGGATGTAGAGAGCCCCGACTCCTCGCGGACCGTAGACTTTATGTGCAGAGAAGCTCATCAAATCGATGTCCAGCTGCCGCACGTCAACTTCCGTTTTTCCGACGGCCTGAGTCGCGTCGCAATGAAACAAGACTCCTCGTTCACGACAGGCTTTCGCAAGATCCGCAACCGGTTGAATCACTCCGATTTCGTGATTGGCGAGCATTACCGATGCAAGAATTGTGTTGTCACGTATGGACGACCAGAATTGTTCCACTTCCACAACGCCAACGTTTGTGCTTCCGACTTGCTGTACAGGCACGATGGTTGTTTGCAACGCGGGATGTTGCTGGGCCGGCTCCAACACAGAAGGATGTTCTGTGGCGACGGTTACAACGTGATTGCCTCGGTCAGCGTGCCGTTCCGCGACACCACGAATCGCCAAGTTGTTACTTTCGGTGGCACCGCTGGTGAACACGATCTCATCGGGATGTGCGTTGATCGATTTGGCAATAGTGGCACGAGCGGTTTCTACAGCCGCTCGCGCTTCGCCGCCGAAGGCGTGAGTTGACCCTGGGTTGCCGAAGTAGACTGTTTGATACGGCATCATCGCGTCGATCACAGCAGGGTCGACTGGCGTGGTGCTGTGATTGTCGAGAAAGACTCGTTGGTTCACTGTTCCGTCTCGATCAATCGCGTTACGATCGGCTGAGCGTAGTCGAGCCACATCTGATTTGCCCGATCATTTTCAAGACGGCCATTGTGCGTCACGAACCGATAGTTTGAAACGAGCTGTTCTTGAGGCTTAATTTGAAAACCGCCGAGCACCAATGGAGCGTAGCAAAAGTACGGATTCGCTGGATGAATGCGAACGGGCTGCGGCGATCTGAAATTGCTTGGATGACAAAACAGGGTGACGCCGACGCCTTGGTCGTCGACCTTGCCATACATTTCACACCAGTTTGGCCGATCGTGGTTTCCGTCAATTCGCTGCTTGCCGTTGCTGGTTGCAAATTCGCTGTTTGCTGTAGTCCAGTCGCGGTTCCCGCGAATCGCCATCCCGCCATAGTGATACTTGTTAATATTGAACGGCGTGCTCGCGACGCACTTTTGCCGCGACGTAAGATCGAAAACAAACTGCTCCGAGAAGTTGTAAACTCGTATTTTCCACGTTTCTTCTAAAACGACTTTTTCTTCACCCGACGTCAAATCAACGTGTTCGATGGTCGTTCGTATTTCTGCGAATACTGGTCCGGCGGAAATCGACTTGGTTGCGACATGCCGAACGATTCCCTGTTTTCGATGCTGTTCCCAGAAGTTTACGTCGCGGCCTTCGAAAGAAGTGTTCGTCCATGCGAACATGACTCCGTGCTGGTGCGTGTGACCGCTCGGACAAAAATCATCCGTGAGTAGTTTTCCGCTGGGGGAATACAGCGGATGAATGTGCCCGCTCCGCCGAAACACAGGATCCAAACCGGGAGGAGATTCGACGGTCTGGTGGTTGTAGCGAAAGACCGTCTTGCCATCGACGATCGCGTAGAAGCCGCCGTCTTTGTCGGCGACTTCTACCGATGGCACTGTATTCAAGTTAGTGGACGCTTGCGTTACTTCCAATTGGTGGCTTGCGTTCGCGGCTAATTGATCGACGATGAAAAACAATTGTCGAGGCTTCGTGCGAGACAGCTGAGACGGTAAGGCGGTGCCCTGATTGTCGCGGACTTCGGCATGCGACCATTCGTCACACGCTGCAGGCAGTTCGACTGAGGTGACAGCGTTGCGTCGTTCGATTCCGTTGCCACCAATTTCAATCGTGATCGCGGAAGCGTGGGCAACACACGTGGCGAGAAACCCAATCGCGGTGAGGAGCGTTTTCATCATGCACCGTTTTTCTGTTAGTTTTATCCTCCGAGGGCGGGTCGCGGGCGAACATTGAGGGAGGCTTTGGGGAGTGGAGAGGTTGCCGGTTGTGGCCGCGTCCGTCGGTGGCTCGCCCCTCCCCGGAAACTCACATGCTCGTTTCCGACCCTCCCTAGGAAGGGTGAGTTTTATTTGCAGACACTAGTGCCTTCTAAGCAAGGTCTCTATCTTCAAACAGTATCAGCGCGAGCAGCAACGCCACAGTGCTGTAGAGCACGCAGTAGACACATGTCATTCCCAAGTAGTCCCACGGGACGAGCGCACCTGTTGCGATGGCCGCTTGAATGTTGAAATGTTCGAGTACCGGAAGCACCGTCGCGATGAGATTTCCGATGAAAGTGACAGGCGCGAAGTCGATGTCGGCTTTAACGAGCACCGGAGTCAGATGCCCCAAAACGTAAATTGCAAAGCATATCGTTAGGTTGGCCAACAGCGGCAGTCGAGTGGAAATCGCGACGCTGAATGCGACCAAGACTGCAGTTTCGAAGAAAGCCAACAATAAACCTGGAATGGTTCGGACAACTTCGAAGTGCGTCACTTCCCATTCAGGCAGATCGCTTCCGAGCTCACGCGCATCGTAGATTGGTTTGTAGGCCACGACAAACAGAAACACGACGCCCATCACTGCGAACAATAGACCGACCGTCCACATGATGCCGGAGAATTTTCCGATCAAGAACTGAGCTCGACTGATCGGCTTCGACAGTACTGTCAGTGCGGTGCGACCTTCGATTTCGTCGGCGACCGAGTTACTCGCCGTCCAGATTCCCTGCACGATGGCGGCAATCATGATCAATGTTAAACCGGAGTCTTTCAACATTTTGATATCTTCGCCGAACGTGTTGTACGGGATGAAGATGAAGGCAATCAAAAGAAATGCGCCGAGTACTGACAAGATGTAAAACAAAGGCTGAGCGAGTTCCGATTTGGCAGTCGACAACGCGACGGCAGACAGCTTTGGGAAAAATATCGACTGAATGACGTACTTAGAAAAAACGATCACCGTGAAAATAGTGGCAATAACAAGCGTCATTACTTCCGGATATCCGGGCGCTCGCGAGATTACGATCGTTACTTCGGCCGGACTGGGACTCAAGTTTGCGAAGTGAAAATTGGGGACCTTGTTTCCATCGAACGGTACCACGCCAGACCGATTGCGAACGTATTTCAAACCATCAGCCGGGTCGATTTCGGTCGGAGAAATCGTCTCACCCGGATTGTCGTCGTACGAAAACAGAATTGGCTCGGTGGTGTTGATCGCGAAACTCTGAAAGTTCGAAGGATCAACGCCAACCGCAACTGCTTGCCATTGCACTTCGGAATCGGCTTCTGACTCTGGCAAATCGGCCGCATACTCGGTTTCGCCTGACGAGCTAAGCAATGCTAAGGACTCGAGCATTTTGCCTGGCTCTTTGACTGTGATTGTGATGAACAATCCGGTCAACGCAAAAAGACAAGCGATGGAAAACAGGCCTGGCATCACGCCTTCTGAAAAGTAGCCGGGAATTTCACGAGCTGTTTTCTTTGCAACCACAAAAAGCACGGCCCACAGCAGTAACAGAACCAAAAGGCCGACCAGTACTCCCATCCCAAGCAGCCACATTGGAGTCAACCATGTCGTAACCCAACGCGGAACGATGCTGTACTGTGCAAATAGATATGACGACGATATCACGTTGTTGTCCTAAATTGACAAGCCCCAAATCGGTAGTCTGATATTGTAGCGACTCGGCGGTGCTGTTCGCACCACAGATATACGCAAATGGCCATTGGGTGTTCAGTTGCCGAGCGTTCCGCCCTGAATAATCCCGAGCCCGGCCGATCTAGTGGCGAATGGAAAACGAGTCAAATTGGCCCGTAGCCGGCAATCTGTCCGTCGAAACGCCTTCGATGTTTTGGGACAAAGCCAGTTTGACTTCGCTCGCAAACGCGTCAATTTCGGCGTCGTTTCCCTCAACGACAAGCTCAACACGACCGTCGGAGAGATTACGCACGAACCCCACCACAGCGAAGCGGCTCGCAATGCGCTGGGTCGTATAGCGAAAACCGACTCCCTGAACGTTGCCTGAAAACAAATAGCGTCGCCCGTTCATGCGAATTGTCACCTGAGAAACAGTTAAGGCATGGCAAATCTAGAGTATAAAATCATGAGATGATATGCTCCAGGCAGCTGTTTCGGAGATCGGCTTCAACTTTGCGATTCGGGAAAACTTCTGTGAATCGAAACGAATTCTTCAAACTGTACGGGCTTACGATCGCCTTGCTTGTTACGCAACTTTCAGTTGCGCACGCCGCGCCGAGCGATTCGCAACATCTTCATCGGCCGGTTGCGATTGAATCGATCGGGCAACGGTTAGTTGTGGCCAATCGAGATTCCGGTTCGCTCGCATTGATTGACCTCCCGAAGGATCAGGTGGTCACGGCGTTCACTGCAAAGCTCGCTGACCGAATCAGCGATATCGCGACGATCGGTGACGAGGAGATCTTTGTTGCCGATCCCGCCGAGAATCAAATACTGCACGTCCGACTACACGGAAACACGGCGACGGTTCAAGAGCGAGTTTCCGTACCTGCGTCGCCAGTGCGATTGTCCCGATCGTCCAATGGAGATTTCCTTGTCGTTGCATGTCATTGGGCTCGGCAGCTAGTTCTATTGGAAGTCGACCGTTTCGGATCACAAACTCCATGCACGTTGGACCTCGATTTTTCACCGCGCGAGCTGCTGTTCGCAAACGATTCGGAATTAATCGTGACGGACGCGTTTGGTGGACGAATTGCGATTGTCGACATCGGTAAACGATCCGTTGTAGCCGACGTCGAAATCCCTGGCCACAACATTCGAGGTCTTACATTTGAACCGAAAACGGGGCGTCTGATGCTCGCTCATCAGCTGATCAACGGGTTCTTGCCGAACTCGCGAGACCACGTGTTTTGGGGAAACGTCGTGACGAATCTCATGCGATACGTCGAGGTCGACAAGATTCAAGCGGCGGTCAAGCGGAAACGAATCCACGGCGCGATCTATCCTCTTGGCCAGGAACGTGACGGCGCTGGCGATCCCGGACCAGTTTTGGCCACGTTGTCGGGACACGTCGTTTCACTACTTAGTGGTGTGAATCAAATCGGAATTCGACAGCCGGATGACCGAGAGTTCGTGCGGATTTCGGTCGGTCGGGGCCCAAGTGCCGTGTGCGAGATTCCGAATGGATTGGGCCAGTTCCAGGACTGCGTTGCAGTCGCCAACAGATTTGACGATTCGGTTTCGATTGTTGATTTGAACCAACCCGCGGTCGTGAAAACTGTGTGGCTGAGTTCCGACGCAACGTTGTCGGATGTGGCTCGAGGCGAGATGCTGTTTCACGATGCATCATTGTCGCTCGACGGTTGGTTCAGCTGTGCCAGCTGCCACACGGACGGACATTCGTGCGACGAATTGAACGACAATCTGGGAGACAATACGTTCGGCGAGCCCAAACGCGTGCTTTCGTTGCTTGGTGTCGCGCAAACTTCTCCGTGGGCGTGGAACGGCGGACAAACTCAACTCGTCGACCAAATACGAAAGTCAATGAAGCTGACCATGCAGAGCGAGGAGCAGCGCAAGATCGATGAAGACGAAGTCTTTGCGATTGCAGCCTATCTGCGAACGCTAGATTTTGCTCCGGGAATTGATGCGGCACGTTCCGTCCATGGCAACCAAACCGGAAGTCTCAAAGTTGATGAAACCCAGGCCAACCTTGTGCGTGAAGGTAAGACCATATTTCACAATGCAAATTGCGTCGAGTGCCACGCATACGATGCGTTTACGTCCGGCGTAGTTCAAAACGTGGGGCTCGCTGATCTTCCTGATTTGGAGCTGAGCCCGCCTTCGCTGAGAGGCGTCAGTCAGCGTCGAGCATGGCTCCACGATGGCCGCGCAAAGTCGCTGCGAGACGTATTCGCTACGGCGAAGCACCAATCGGTCGACTTCACGCGGCGCGAACTTGATGCACTCGTCGCCTACTTGCGATCCTTGTAATCGAAATGCGGTAGTGAATCTTGTTAGCGGAAGATTCCTGAGCGCAGTTCACATTGCCAGCTTCCGGCGAATGAGAAGATCTCGCCATGATCGTAGGACGGACTCCTAGCTCGTTGACGCCCTGTTCGATGCACTTCGATGGACGCGAATTCCCTCGTTCAACATCGTCCATCACGTAAGGACAATGTCGTACAGCGCGTAACAACAATCCGCAGAGAAGTTTAGCAGCATGCACTACCGAAAAAACGCAGATTCGTTCCAACCTATATTTCCGGACGATCCATCAATCAGCCAGAATCTGCACAGATTCACCACGGGGGCATCTCGCGACGTATTATCTTGAGTTGGCCAAGCGCTTGAGGCCGACCGAACTCTGTCCGGCTGAAAGGGCCCCAAAATGTCACCGCAGGATTCTCCAACCGATCATAACTACGAAGACCGTTGCCCGATCGGTTTTGATGGCGACGACCCCGCATGGGCGATCGCCGCGACTCAACCTCGACCGCACCGTGAAGTGCAAGACGAAGTGGTCACAAAAAAAACGGAGCAGACAAAAAGGGATTTCACGTCCGATCGATTTCTTCCCGTCGCACCGGAATCTTTGCAGCAATCTGGGCTGTCTACCGCTCAGTTGGAAGCGTTGATTGCCAAGTTCTTGTTGAACACTGGCACGGCGATCGGACGAAAGATCGCTCGCCAGATGTGCTTGCCGTTCGGTCTGATCGAACGAGTCCTACACACAATGCGGCTGGATCAGTTGGTCGCAATCAAATCAGAAGGCGCTCTCGGTGACTATCTGTTTGAACTAACCTCGTCCGGCATCGAACGTGCTCGACGGTACTCTGAGCAGACATCCTACTTCGGCGCAGCGCCCGTCCCACTTGCTCGCTACATCGAAGGCGCAGAAAAACAATCGGTGCGTCACGAAACGGTCGATATGGAACGAGTTCGTCACGCATTTTCGCACCTGGTCGTCGGGCAAAAGCTCCTGAGACAGATGGGCGAAGCGATGAACATGGGGTGCAGCCTGTTCATCTACGGTGAGCCGGGGAACGGCAAAACAACGCTCTCCGAATCAATCAATCGAGCATACAGTAAGACGATCTGGATCCCGCGTGCAATTTATGTTGGAGGCGAAATCGTTCGCTTGTTCGATCCGATTCATCACGAGGAATGTCCTCTGCCCGAAGGACATCCGGACCGCGAGCGTGTCGACAATCGTTGGGTCAGGATCAAGCGACCTACGATTACCGTCGGCGGAGAGCTCGAACTTTCCGACCTAGACGTCGCAACAAATCCTGTGACGCACATCAACGAGGCATCGCTGCAGCTGAAGGCGAATTGCGGAACGTTAGTGTTTGACGATTTCGGCCGCAATCGTTTTCGACCGGCCGAGCTACTGAACCGGTTAATCTATCCGCTGGAGAATCGAGTCGACGCATTGCACGCCTCTAGTGGCAGGACGTTCCGAGTACCGTTCGATTGTTTGGTCGTGTTCGCGACGAATCTTGATCCAATGGCGCTTGTCGACGAGGCATTTTTGCGCCGAGTGCCGTTCAGCATTCACATTGAAGATCCAAGCGAAGATGAGTTCCGACAGGTGTTTCATGCGGTCGCGCGTGAACTGGACGTCCAGTTTCAGCCCGACCAGTTAGAGTATCTAATTCACAATCATTATCGACAAGCGAACCGCTCGATGCGATTTTGTCATCCTCGCGACATCATTGCCAATATCAAAAACGCATGCGAATTCCGGGGCGATGAGCCTCGAGTCACCAACGAGACGATCGACTCGGCAATTGCATCTATGTTGTCACTGCGAGCTAGCTGAACGTCCAGGGCCTGCATAACTTGTGCTGGGATTTCGATACTGTGAAGTCCCGGCGGTTATCTTGCATGAGCATTAAGCTTCCCCAATGCGATTGGGGTGATCTCAGTACTCATCTAGTAGTTTGTGCCAGCTTAATCTACGGGTAGTGGAAGTCGCTAAACTTCCTGGCGAACGGGATCTTTAGCAAGATCCACTACGCGCTACCCGAAAACCGAGATGCATTGGACTACTAGAGATGTGTCCACTTTTCTGAACGCCCAAGTGCCACGGCACCACGCTAGAACGTGGCATTAGGGCTGATCTGCCAAAACTTTGAGGAGTCTCATTCGACATAGATTGTCGCAGTAAGGGCGAACACTTAGCCTAAAACTACTGGCTATTTTCGTCACTTCTCCGTACTCTGGAATCTACGTGGCTCCCGCGCGCCGTCTTGCTGGGGCTCGCCAAGAATTGTCCATTTCGATTCGATTTTGTTTGGAAAATAATGTCATGCTTAGACCACGGTTCGTTGCATCAGCAGTGCTCGCATTTTTATCCATTGGCAGTTGCAACTACGTGGCCGCCGATCTCTACGGATATTGGCCGTTGAATGACGGGGCAGGAGAAGCCGCGAAGGATTTGGGGCCTCGTGGCGCAGATGGAACGATCGTCAATCCTGAAATTGGCGGACTGGCGATCAACGGAAGTGTGTGGGTGAACGATGCAGACCGTGGAATGGTTCTGGGGCTCAATGGAACAGCGAGCTGGGTGGAAGCCGGATTCATTCCTGAAATGACATTGGACAACGGATTCACTTGGTCGTTTTGGGCGAAACAGTCGGGCGATCAACCCGTCAACAATGACATCATTTTAGGAAACCGTTACGGCGAAGACGGAGCGGACACGGACCCTCGCGAGTTCATTAAGTTCACGCCAAGGCAGTTTGAATATCATCTTAATGCTGTTGGCGAAGCGAACCTTGCGTACGATCCGTTTGCCGGCAGTCCCGCGCCTTCGCCAGATATTCCCAGCAACGATGAGTGGATTCATCACGCGGTCGTAAAAAGCGGTGATACACTCGTCTACTACCGCGATGGCGTTGTAGAAAACTTTCGACAAATCCAAGTTGGAATGGCCAGTCCCGATCCGTTTCCATTTGCGTTGGGTGGACAGAACGGTGTCGAAACTTGGCGAGGATACCTGAGCGACGTGCAGCTGTACGAAAGCGCGCTGGATGAAAACGGAATCGCGACGACGATGCAAGGCGATCTAGCGGCCGGCACGCTGTACGCTCGATGGAAGTTAGACGACGGTAATGGCGATACCGCGATTGACGCGGGGCCAAACAATTTTGATGGCTTCATTGCCGATTGGGACGTCGACGGTTTGGCGGGCGACGGCTCCGTTTGGGCAGACGATCCAGATCGAGGCACGGTTCTAGGGCTCGGTGGGAATACTGCTTGGGTCGAAGCCGGCGAGCTGCCAATCATGGACACAGAAAACGATTTCACGTGGGCGTTTTGGGCGAAGCAAGACGGAGACCAGGCAACACCGGCGAACGATATCATTATTGGAAATCGCTACGATGTTACAGGGGCAGAAACCGTACCGCGCGAATTCATTAAGTTCACTCCGGATCGATTTGAGTTTCACATGGAAGCCCTTGGCAGTGGCGATCTGCAGTATGACACAGCTGACGACGGGCCGTGGGTCCACCATCTGGCTGTGAAAGATGGCGATACAGTTGCGTATTATCGAGACGGCGAATTTGTTGGCGAAGCGACGATTGGTCTCGACCAACTTAGCGCCGATCCGTTTCCGTTTTACATGGGTGGCCAAGGCGGCGTCGAGCTATGGGCCGGTTATTTAAGCGACGTGAAATTGTTCGATCACGCAGTCACTGAATCCGAGATCGCTGAACTGTCGTCCGGTATCGCAAAAGTGGTCGGAGACTACGACAACAGCGGTGTGCTCGACTTGGCCGACATCAACTTGTTGGCAGCGGCATCTGCATCGGGCGACAACGATGCGATGTTTGATTTAACCAGCGACAATCTAGTCGACGCGGACGACGTCGCTGCTTGGGTTAAGGATCTGAAGAACAGCTGGATCGGCGACTCAAATCTAGACGGCGAGTTCAACAGCAGCGACTTTGTTGCCGTCTTTACGGAAAATAAATTCGAACGCGACGAACCAGCCAGCTGGGCTCAAGGAGACTGGAACGGCGATGGCCTGTTCAACTCAAGCGATTTCGTCGCCGCGTTTGTCGACGGAGGCTTCGAAAAAGGAGAACGCGGTCCCGCGATCACCGCTGTCCCGGAACCAACAAGTTTGTTCAGCATCGTGGCTGGCATGCTGATGCTTGTCGCCAGTCGAAGGCGTCGCTAATCAATCGGGCAAATAGCTGCCAAGGCAATGGATGCAGACTTGGCTGGACTTCTAATGTGGAGATTGTGTGCCTTTAACGCTACCTCACTCTCCCAAAGGACCCTCTGGGAGAGTCGCCGCGCAGCGGCGGACAGGGAAAGCACCAAAACCGAATTCCACGGCCGTTACCTTTAAACTTGCAGGCGATCGTTTCCACCAGGACTCTACCGGCACCGATACCTGTGCCCTCAACGCATTCTTCGTGATTTCAATTACCGGTCCGCAGTGCTGTCGGGCAGAGTGCCATGTTGCGACAGGCCAGTGACTCACCTCCACGTCTACTTTGCCGCTACAATGTTGGACCGACAGACACGTTTTTAGGTTGCGCATTTCGTAATCCGAAACGTAAGTGAGGGCATTTCGCCTTGTGCGTCCCTCGCTTACGCATCGGTTTGCGATTCTTAGCAGAAAACCAACATAGCAACCGAACAACAAAATCGACACATTACGGAGAACGAAAATGAGATACATGAACCGGTTGGTACCCATTGTTTTGGCGATGCTTGCATGTTGGAACTCGGCAAACGCAGACGACGGAAAACTACGCATTATCTGTTTCGGCGCTCACCCGGACGACGCCGAGTACAAAAGCGGTGGATCGGCAGCGCTGTGGGCACAGCTTGGACACCACGTAAAGTTGGTGTCTGTTACGAACGGTGACATCGGCCATTGGCAAATGTCTGGAGGAGCGCTCGCCAAACGAAGGACAGCCGAATCAGCTGAAGTTGCAAAACGCTTAGGCGTCGAATCGGAAGTGCTAGACATCCACGATGGCGAGCTGCTGCCTACGTTGGAAAACCGACGCATCATCACACGACTCATTCGCGAATGGAAAGCGGATGTCGTCATCTCGCACAGACCTTGGGACTACCACCCTGACCACCGCTACGTTGGCGTTTTGGTTCAGGACGCTGCGTACATGGTTGCGGTCCCATTCTTCTGCCCCGACGTTGCCCCGTTGGAAAAGAATCCTGTGTTCTTGTACTCCAGCGATCGCTTTCTGAAGCCTTATCCGTTCAAAGCTGATATTGCAGTCGATGTCGGTCCAGTGTTTGAGAAAAAAGTCGATGCTTTGATGGCATTGGAATCGCAAACGTTTGAAGGAGGCGCGCTCGGCAGCGCCGAAAGCATGGCGGCGGCACCACCGGAATCGAAACCAGAGCTACGTCGCCAGTGGCTCCATGAGCGTTGGGTGAATCGGCAAAGCAGCGAAGCCAAAAACAATCTAGCGGCGTTACAACGTTGGTATGGCGAATCGGATGCGGCCAAGATCAAATACGCAGAAGCGTTTGAAATCTGCGAATACGGACACCAACCGAGTGACGACGAAGTACGTCGGCTATTTCCGTTCCTTCCTGCCGCTAAAAAGTAGTAGCATAAACGTAGAAAGTAGTACGGAATCCTGATCGGTCTCTCTTCTGACGATCGTTCGTGTTAGCATAGTGAGGCGTTGCAGTATCCACTCAGACGAAATTCATTCGCAGTTTTGAGGGAGCCATGATTGGTCACTCGAACATCTTAATTGTTGTCGTTTTTGCGATTATGGCCATGCTGGTGAGCTCGCCGGCGGGGGCTGAACCTGGACCGGTTGAGTTCAATCGCGATATTCGCCCAATCCTGTCGGCAAAGTGTTTCCAGTGCCACGGCCCGGACGAAAATTCTCGCGAGGCTGATCTCCGGCTGGACATTGCAGGTGATCCGCATGGTCCGTTTTCGCGAGAAGACGGTGCCGTCATCAATCCAGGCGACGTCGAAGACAGCGAATTGTGGCGCCGCGTTTCGGCTGACGACGAAGACACCATGATGCCTCCTCCGGCGTCGCACAAAAAGCCGCTCACTGATCCGGAGCGGCAGCTGGTCAAAGCGTGGATCGAGCAAGGTGCGAAGTATCAACCGTTTTGGGCGTTCATTCCTGCGAAGCCTCAAGAACCGCCTGTTGTGGAAGATGCCGCCTGGAACGTCAATCGCATTGATCGATTTGTGCGGAAGCGATTAGCGCAAATTGAGCGAACGCCGAAGGAGAACACGGACAAGCGAACGCTGATTCGTCGAGTCACACTGGATCTCACCGGCTTGCCGCCGACTCCGGAAGAGATCGCGCTGTTCTTGCAAGACCATTCGCCGGACGCCTATGAAAAGTTGGTGGACCGTTTGATGGCGACGCCTCAGTACGGCGAACATATGGCTCGATACTGGTTGGACTTGGTCCGTTTTGCTGACACAAACGGAATTCACCACGATCACTATCGCGAGATGACTCCCTATCGAGACTGGGTTATCCGCGCGTTCAATTCAAATTTGCCGTTTGATGATTTTGTCCGATACCAACTCGCCGGAGATCTATACGAAGACCCAACAACCGATCAACTAATTGCTTCGGGATTCAATCGGTTGCATCTTGTGATCGACGTGGGAACGGCGTTACCGGAAGAAAGTTTTGTTCGCAACGTCGTGGATCGAGTCAATGCGGTCGGAACGGCGTTCTTGGGCCTAACCGTTGGCTGTGCTGTTTGCCACGACCACAAATACGATCCGATCACACAAAGAGACTATTACCGGCTATTCGCGTTCTTCAACAACATCGATGCAACTCCGGAAACTCCGGGTGCGAGAGTTCATCACCCGTCTATCCGACTCCCCAGCGATCAGCAACAGCTCGAGCTCGATCGGTTTGTCGAGGCAATCGCAAACACAAAAGAAACGTTGTCGTCGCTCAAAGAACAATCGGCCACGAAGGAGCAAATCGAGGCGGCTGAAAAGGCCGTGAAGGCTGCTCAAAAGAAACACGACGATTTCGAAAGCACGTTGCCCGTTTCCTTAGTCATGAAAGAGCGAGCGGAAATTCGGCCAGCTCACATTTTGCGTCGGGGTGCCTACGATCAGCCAGGTGACGAAGTCCAACGCGGCACACCAGACTTTTTGCCTCCTCTGATATCAGCGGGGGAAACGAAAACGCGTATGGACCTTGCCAACTGGCTCGTCGATGCACAGCATCCGTTGACGGCTCGAGTTACCGTCAATCGCATTTGGCAACAGTTCTTCGGTGTTGGCATTGTGCGAACGTCTGAAGACTTTGGCATGCAAGGCGAATGGCCCAGCCACCCCGCCTTGCTGGATGATTTGGCAGTCACGTTCATCCAATCGGGATGGAACGTGAAAGAGCTGGTGAAGTCGATTGTAACTTCGGAAACCTACAAGCAGACCTCAAAAGCGTCCCTCGAAGAATACCGTTCCGATCCTGCGAATCGGTTGCTCGCACGGGGCTCTCGATTTCGTCTGGATGCTGAGGTCGTTCGTGATCAGTTTCTAGCGACAAGCGGACTTTTAAATCGTGAAATGTACGGGAAAAGTGTGAAACCGCCTCAGCCGCCCGATCTGTGGAAATCGGTGTCGATGGTTTCGTCCAGCACGTATGCGTTCAAAGCGGACGAAGGCGACAAGATCTATCGTCGCAGCGTCTACACGTTTTGGAAAAGAGCTTTACCACCGCCGCAAATGACGATCTTTGACGCACCGACCCGTGAGGCGTGTATCGCTCGTCGAGAACGAACCAATACGCCGCTGCAAGCGTTGGTGCTAATGAACGAACCAGAGTATTTCAAAGCAACAGTGCACCTGGCCCAACGCGTATTGGACGTACCGGAAGAACGACGGCTTCAGCACATTTTCGAACTATTGACAGCTCGTGAACTGAACGAACGCGAAGCAGAAGTTTTGGCAAACGCTCTCGATGGCTTCCGCGCAATGTACAAGTCAGACCTGGCGGCTGCGGAGAGACTTACGGCAGAACTGCCAGACGCAAGCGATGAGCGATGTGTTGAACTTGCGGCGCACGCGATGCTTATCAATTCGATCTACAACTTGGACATTACGAAAACGAGGAACTAAGACATGAACGATTTCGAACGCTTGCAAGCAATGCAATCTCGTCGCACGTTCCTCAATCGGTCCGGAATGGGGATCGGTGCGGCGGTCATGGGATCTATGTTTCCCGGCACCGCGTCCGCAGAGACAACGAACGGCACTGGTGGCAAGGTTGGGCTGCACTTTCCGGCGAAGGCCAAGCGAGTGATTTTCTTGTTCATGGCCGGTGCTCCAAGTCAGCTGGATCTGTTCGACTACAAACCCGACTTGCACAAGATGTTCAAGGAGCCGTTACCCGACAGCGTCCGCGATGGCCAACGAGTCACCGCGATGACTCGGAATGCAACGAAGCTCATTCAGCCATCGAAGTTCAAGTTTCACCAACGTGGCAAAAACGGCATCTTCATGAGCGAGCTGTTGCCGCATCTTTCAACAGTCGTTGACGACGTCTGCTTGATTAAGTCAATGTATACCGACGCAATTAATCACGACCCAGGCAAAACGCTCATCAACACCGGCTCGGAGATTCCTGGCAAACCGAGCATGGGTGCGTGGCTCAGCTACGGCCTCGGAAGCATGAACGAGAATTTGCCGGACTTCATGGTTCTCAATTCTGCATTTTGGTCCGGCGACAAGAGAAACGTGCAGGCGTTGTATGCTCGCCTTTGGGGAACCGGTTTCCTGCCCAGCAAGCATCAAGGCGTATCGCTGCAGCCGACGGGCGATCCGGTGCTCTTTTTGTCGAATCCGAACGGAGTCACGGAATCGAGTCGCCGCAAAATGCTGGACGTTGTCGGCGAACTCAATAAACACCACTTCGATGAATTCCACGATCCGGAAATCGAGACGACGATTTCTCAGCAAGAGATGGCGTTTCGCATGCAAGCGTCGGTCCCCGAACTGACCGATATCTCCAACGAACCTCAACACGTACTCGACCTCTACGGCCCAGAAGTTACGAAGAGCGGTTCGTTCGCTCGCAACTGCTTGCTGGCGCGTCGCATGGCTGAACGGAACGTGCGATTCATTCAGCTGTATCACCGAGGCTGGGATCATCACGCCGGTCTGCCGAACAAACTCGTAGCACAATGCTACGACATCGATCAACCGGCTGCAGCTCTGATCAAAGACCTGAAACAACGAGGCCTATTCGACGACACGCTGATCGTGTTTGGCGGCGAGTTCGGGCGAACGACCTTTGGGCAAGGCAATCTTTCTCGAGACGATTACGGCCGCGATCATCATCCGCGTTGTTTTACCGCATGGCTGGCCGGTGGTGGTATCAAGGGTGGAATTGTTCATGGCCAGACGGACGATTACAGCTATAACATCGTTGACAGCAACGGCCAAAAGACGACAAAGTTCGAGGACGACGCAGTGCATGTCCGCGACTTAAACGCGACCATATTGCACCAACTGGGAGTTGACCACGAACAGCTTTCGTTCCCATTCCAGGGGCTCGATCAGCGACTTACTGGCGTGGTCAAAGCGCATGTTGTGCGTAAGATCCTTGCGTAATTGGAACAGAGTGACCAATTTGAACGACATGGAAGGGGCCGTCTTTTCGATCCGCGCCAGCCCAATCTGGAAGATTTTCAGGTTCGGCGTACAATGGAGGGATGTCGGATTCATCTCTTCCCGCCGTTGAAGTTTCCTCCACGCCATTGGAGCGGTTTGAGGAATTCCTCCAAAGCCGCGGAAAACGCGTCACCCAGCAACGTCGCGCGCTTGTCGAGCACGTGTTTCGTCGTCACGAGCACTTTGATGCCGACGACTTGATCGACGAAGTCTCAAAGTCGAAATCCCCAGAACGGATCAGCCGACCGACCGTCTACCGCACGCTCAAAGAGTTAGTCGACGCTGGACTACTCCGGCAAATGAACATCAATGGCCGAGCGGTCTACGAACACGACTACGGGTATCCTCAGCACGACCACATGCACTGCGAGAAGTGCGACAAGCTAATCGAGTTCAGCAGTGACGACATCCAATCGCTCCTTCAAGAAATTGGACTCGAGCACGGTTTTCGCATTAGCGGCCGTCGGCTGATCGTCAACGGCGTTTGCAAGGAGTGCTCTCAGACATCACGACGCAGGAAACGACCGCTCGATTTGATTTGACGACGCATGTTGAATCCTGCTGGCTGTATAGCGGGCTAGGCGTTTGCCAAGGACGCAAGTGAACGTGAAGATTCAATTCGTAGTGCCAAATTCTGCAAGTCGGACGAAAGGGAATTTCGTGACTGCGACCCGTTGGGCAGCCATTTGTCGAGAGCTTGGCCATCGAACGAAGATTTGCCGGGTCGACGATTTCAAAGTGAAATGGAACGCCGACGTATTGGTTGGGTTGCACGCCGTTCATTCTGCTCCAGTGATTGCCGAATTTCGAGGGCGTTTTCCGGCTCGTCCAATTGGCGTGATGCTCACGGGTACCGACATGGTCGCCGCGGGCCAGAAACGCACGGCCGCTGCGCAGCGTTCGATGCAGACCGCTGATTTTTTGGTGACGTTGAATCAAATGGCCAAAGACTGGCTGCCAGCAGACCTGCAAACAAAGGCGTTCGTCATTCCTCAGTCCGCGCAGGTCGGCAACGTGAAACGCATCAAGCCACTGTCGAGCGTGTTTGAAGTTTGCGTTGTGGGGCACTTGAGAAAAGAAAAAGATCCGTTTCGGCCGGCACTCGCAGCTCGACTCTTGCCAGAGGCGTCTCGCATTCGAGTACATCATTTTGGAGCGGCGTTATCCGCAGCGTTCGCAAGACGTGCCGCACAATTGTCGGCCAGCGAATCTCGTTATCGCTGGTTTGGCCACTATCCACGCTGGAAGGTTTTGCGGCGAATTGCTCGTAGTAGAGTGCTCGTACAACCATCGCGTTCTGAAGGCGGCGCGAGCACAATTTCCGAAGCGATACTGCTGAGCACTCCCATTATCGCAAGTCGAATTTCAGGAAACGTTGGAATACTCGGCGCCGACTACCCAGCTTTGTTCGAATGCGAGAACACACAGCAACTAAGCGACTTGCTATTTCGTTTCGAAACAGACCGCCAATTCCACCAGCACGTCGCTGCTGCCACGCGAGCGTTGCAATCGCTTGTGTCGCCCACGAACGAACAACGCCGAATAAAACAACTCCTAAACCAATTCACGAGATGAACAATATGGCGTAGTGGATCTTGCTAAAGATCCTGCAGCACGATCGAGTGACAGCTACTTCTTTCGACCACGCCTACTCTTTAGAAGCATCCTGAGCGATGAATTGATACGCTCCGTCAAATTCCTCGGCGAGCGTCTTGAGTGTGCCGTCTTGGTGGTGGAGTCCGATCGTATTCAGTCGGAAGGGATGCGCTTTCTTGTCGAATTGCTGACCGTCGACTTTTTTGTGTTCGAGCAAATAGGCGACCGTATTGTCACTGCCGTTGAACTGGCCATCCGACAATAAGAAAATCGTGTCGGGCGAAAGCTCCAGCACTCGGCGGATTGATTGGTACGGCATCGTGCCCTGGCCAACTTTAACGTCGCGGATCCAGTATTCTGCCTGCTTGATGTTTTTCGCAGTCGCAGGCAGCATGTCGCGGACTTTCTTGCGGCCAAACATCTCTAGCATTCCGCGGTCAAAAAACACGACATAGAAATACTGATTCGAATCGAGTTGCTTGAGCGACTTGAGCAGTTCGTTTCTCGCGTCTTCAAACTTCGCGCCCGTCATGCTGCTGGACCGATCGATCACGAACGCATAACGATCTCCTTCACCTTCTGTTCCGTAAAACTTTGGCTCGGTTCTAGGGAGCGAGACCACAAACTGCGTAATATCGATTTCTTGTTCTGCTTCGGTTTCCTTTGGTTCAAAATCAAACGTCTCGTCGAAGCTGTCTTCGAGCAGGTCAAGGACTTGTTCATCGTCGATCTTTGAATCGGTTGCGAGGAAGACGACCTCTTCTGGTTCGGGCGCCGGCAAGACCGTGAGGATCTGAGGCAGCGAATTGCCCACGGCCGGGAATGTCAGAAACGCGAGCAGCAACAGCAGCACAACGTGTGTTAGCATGCTCATCAGCCAGCTGGGCAGCATCAGCACAATTTGTTTGTGTCTGTCCGCGCCAGAGTTCTCAATCCGCAGTATCTCCGCAGATTCACAATCAATTCGAACTGTGGGTGTTTTGAGTTTGCCGACCATGCCATTATTCTAGTGGGGTAACAGCGTAACGTAAACGAATT
>JAGQPC010000303.1 GCA_020426925.1 Planctomycetales bacterium
GACTCTCCCAAAGGGAGAGTGAAGACGACACCACAAATGAGCCAGCGTCATTGTGTGGTGCCTTCATCCAGATCGTCTAGCAAACGTCGGATCGATGCCACCTTCTCTGCGTCCGTCGTTGCCTCGTTCGTGGCGATCGCCTTAATGTCTCGCAATCGGGCATTGTCCGCGGGTAAGTCAGTAGTGGCGTCTTTCGTTGGTGATGTATACCAGCTTCGGAATTGATGCAGCGTCGAGTCCGGCAAGAACAGAATGTAGTACATGATCATCTGCAGGCTGAAGAAGAACACGGTCGACATCATTGATGCAAGCCCGACGTGAAGCAGAATTCCAGCCGCAATTCCCCAAGGCCTCAGCCGCTTGTTAATCAACAATACCGGCGCGAAAAACTCGAATGCCAACACAAAGTACATCAGCAGCGAGAAGAACCATTTGGGCATCATGCGCAGCAACAACGACGAAAGATCCGTGCGAAACACTCCCTGAACGACGGACCAGACGACATTCGGATCTCGCAACCAGTCGCCTAGCACACCTTTACATACGGCCGAAGTGCAGTACATGATCAAAACCGTCGCTTGCAGCACTCTCACCGGCCACGCCGACTGCAACATAACCGTCCGACCATCTGCAAATCGCACACGACGAGGCGGCGGAGCGAGCGCCAGAATCGCGAAGCCCACAATCGTTAGTTTATTAAGCGCGAATGCAGTCAACGCGTCGACGCGCTGAACATAAATCGCGCAGGCCAAAAAGATCCAACTCGCCGGCCGCGTCAGTTTCCCCAAAATCAAACAGATTCCCGAACCGTATAACGCCAACGCAAACCAAGGCACTAGCGACTTGGGCATCGTCGGCCAGGGCCTCGCCGCGTGCAGCAACTGAGTGTCAGCGGTCAGGTGGAACCCATCGTCCGTAAGCCACTCTGATGCGTTAAACATCAGGTAGGTCACATAAACCAAGAATGCGAACGCCAATCCTCGCCGATAAGTATCCAGCCGAATCGGATCGATCCCCTCGAACAGGACGCGGCGAGTTCGATCTAAAAGGTGATTCGATCGTATGATTGTGGCGTCGGACACTCTACCGTTTACTCCAGATCACTTTCGGGGCTACCCTTAGTGCTTTGCGAAGCTTCCACTTTCATGTTTTCGATCAAAGTGTTCTTACCAGGGCGACCATCGAAATAGTGGACCGACAGTTCGCGAACCTGCTCTTGTGGCAGCTTTTCGAGCGGATACTCTCGCCAGCGACCAACCTGGCTTGCCATTTTTTCGCCAACTGGGAAGAACACCACCTGATAGCGGAACGCGGTCATCTTTGGCTTGTCCGGATTGCGCTTCTCGTAATGCGTCTTGATGTACTCCGCCAATCGCTGCCGCTGCCGCATGCCTCGATGCGAGCTGATCGAATCCTGTAGCATGCGATCAAGACGAGTCCGATTCCCTGACATGATGATGGAACCGTAGTCTTCCTTGTCGAGGTTCTGCCAGTCCCAAATATCTTCCTCGTCCTGAAACTGGAAGTAGTACTCGACCGAACCTTGCAAACGAGTCGTGAACAACGAAGCCACTCGGTACATATCATTGGCGTACAACCCGACCACCGGTACCGATCGTTTGGTCAGGCCGACCCACGTGATGGGCAACAGCCAAATCAACACAAAAACGCCGAACAGGAAATAATCGGGGCGATCGGCCAGGACGATTATTGCGTCGTCGGTCGATTGCAGATCGCTAGCGGGCGATTGACCTGCAGAGACAGATGCCGGGGACGCTGAGTTTGCTTTCGGGTTCATAGAGATTAGCCCACGCGGCGAAGCAAGTTACCAGTACCTGAGACCATATTAAATGGCGTTCCGCGTGAATTCAATCCAGTGCTGCGACAGCACTGATCGCGTACGTTTCAGTTCCTGTCCCGCTGTTTCGGCCGTTCATGTAGAATCCCCGGTTCGACCGAAGCACGGATTGCGAGGAACACAATGGCGATGGCAAGGATGGCTTTTTGGTTGTCGGCACTGCTGGTGTCAACGGCCCATGCGACGACGTGGACCGAATCGTTCCATGATGACGCGTGCCTGAACGACGTGTTCTTTGTCGACGAAACCACGGGATGGTGCGTCGGGGATTTCGGAACGATCATCCACACTCGGGATGCCGGCAACACTTGGGAAACGCAAGAATCTCACGTCGGCTGTTCTCTCAAGTCAGTTCATTTCGTCAATCAAAAAAGCGGATGGGCGGTTGGCGGGCAGATCATTCCGTACACAGGACGAAGTGCATCGGTTCTCCTCAAAACAGAAAACGGTGGCGAAACTTGGGAACGGATCGATACGGATCTGATCCCTTGGCTGCTTCAAATTCGATTTTTCGATGCGCAAAACGGCATCGCATGTGGACACAGTTCCAGCATCTATCCATCCGGAATCGCCACGACGCAAGACGGCGGGCGAACGTGGACAGGACTTCGTGGGCGATCAGCGTTTGCGTGCATGCAACTTGCGGTTGACTCGACACTTGTTGGTTTTGGTGTCACCCAGGAGAACGCTTTGCTGTCGCTTGCGAGCAGCGGAGCCAAGCCGGCGATCAACCACTCACAACCCGATCGAGACTCATTTAGCGTACCATTTGCTCCGACGACAGTTTCGCTGGTGGGCGAAGACACCGTCATCGCAGCAGGGCGACGAGGTCGCCTTCGCATCACGCGTGATCAAGGCCGCACATGGAATTCCGTTTCTCATTCAGCCGGACCGATTGAGTTTTCGTCGATATCGACTGTGGGACAAAATGCCTGGACGTGCGGCACTCCCGGCAACTCGATCTTACATACGCCAGACGGCGGTCGCACGTGGCACGCCATCGCTACAGGAAATACACTTCCACTGAAAGCAATTCACTTTCTCAACGAACACAACGGCTGGGCCGTTGGCGAGCTTGGTACGATGCTGCGAACGATCGACGGCGGCCGAAGCTGGCAGCTACAACGTTCGCTACTTGGCTCCAAAGCTCCTCGGCAGGCCGCGTTTGTGGTCGTTACCAACGATGCTTCTTCGCTTCCCTGGGAACAGCTCGCCGAACACACGGTGATTGACGGATTCCGCACAGTGGTAGTCGACTTCGACGAACAATCCACTCCGCCCGAGACCGATTGGCAAAACGCCGATGCAGCCAAAGCGATTGGAATTAGCTCTTACGTGACGCTACGAGAAAACGACGTTCGCGAGTTGGCGAATCTCGTTCGGATTTGGCGACCTGGAGCGCTGCTCGTCCACAATACCAATCAATCGACTTCGTTGTATTCGCAGGTCGCTTCGGCGGTCGACGCTGCCAAACAACGCGACATACGTCTAAACCTGCGCGGACACGATATTGAACGCATCGCTGAATTTCACTCGACCGACGACAATCCGGTTCCAACCGACCAAGTTTCCATTAGCCTGTCGGCGACGACGCACGAGTTAGCGTCACAAGCTCGAGCTCGCTTTCGCGATCGCCACTTTCCGCCGCCCAACGCAATGAGACTTTACCTGGCAACAAACGCTGGCCCTCAGTTAGTTCCGAAGACGAGAAATCTGGTATCCGCAGCGGCCCAGACTAGAGGCCAAGCTGCACGGCGGCTGGAAGACAAGATCAATCCCTCATTTGGACGTGACCAAAACTCAGTTATTCAGCGACGAAACATTCGCGCGATCGCGCTACGACGTGAAAACTCAGAAAGGCCAAATAGTCTCAACGCATCGCAGCTACTGCATCAACTTCCGGAGGCTGAACGAGCTGATTTGTTGTTCGAGCTCGCCAGCGACGCAGAACGGCATGGAGAATATGATTCGGCAGTTGCAATGCTGCAGACCTTGCTCGGCGCAACGCCAAATCACGAGACCGCAGACGCGGCGGCGCAGATGCTACTTATTCTGACAGCGAGCGCCGAAGTGGAACTCGCTCGCGCGAAAAAGAACTTAAACATTGCCACAACCGTTACAGCCGACGCGGAAGTTCCGCTCTCCGAGGAACTCGATCCAGCAACGCCAATGCAGGAAACTCGACAGGCAAGTTTTGCCGTCAAGAACGTGCATGACGAACCGACGCCTCAAGACCGGTTGGCAGAACTACAAAAAATCCAAAAACATAGACCGAGTCTCTACTATTCACCGACGATGCGGTTTCCGGTGGCTGCCTTTCAGCGGCGTTCGAAATTCGGTGAAGAAGCAGTTCGCTTCTACCAAAGCCAGCTTCGCGGCGTCAACGATTTCGCTTGGCGTTCGGTTGCGTCATCCGAGCTTGGGCTTCACGATGGCAAGTCACCGATTTTGAAATCGCAAATTCATGCTGCACCGACCGACACGTCGCCACTGCTGGACGGCATTCTCGACGAACCGATGTGGAGCAATGCAAAACCAATCGAAATCGAAAACACAAACGGTGAAACTCAAACAAGCGTCCGAATCTCGTTCGATCGAGAATTCCTCTACGTCGCGGTAGAAGCTTTCTTCGATCCTTCTTCTGGCATTCCCAAACCGGCGGAGCAACGCCAGCGAGACGTCGATATGGCGAACAAGGACCATGTCTGCTTGCGATTCGATTGTGATCGAGACTATGCGACATACTGGACGTTCGCCGTTGACTGTCAAGGAAACGCTCGCGAAGAGCTGAACGGTAACGTCGCCTGGGATCCCGTCTGGTATTTTGCCAATGCGCAAGGCGACGATAGGTGGACGATCGAAGCGGCAATCCACCTGAACGAGTTGACGCTTCATTCACCATTGGAGGACGTGGCGTGGGCGATCGAGGTGAGCCGAAACGCGTCAAACGGTGACGTCGCCCACTGGCCTGCTTCAAAGACAAGCGATGTCCTCCCTCAAGACTTTGGGCTCTTGCGGTTTAGCATGCAATAATGGTGAATAGACCGGCTCGCCACGGCAGAAATCTGTCGTCATATTCAACCGAGCAGCAGGTCACGCTACACTTTCGCCGAACTACGATCGTCTTACTCAAAGCCACGCAACTCGACCTGCACATGGTATCTCCGTTGCCTAAGCAACGCAGTGCTCTGATGCAGTTTGAATTTGAGGCAGCCGGACTCACAGAGAATTCGGTTCGCCTCCATTTTTCCGAAACAACCTTCTGCGGCCGCTTTACTCCCGGTTGGTTTCCAGGTCTTTCAGCCGACGTTCCAATTCGGCTAACCGTTTCGCCATCTCCGTTTCTGAGTCGTCAGATGGACTCGCTCCGCTGGTGGGTTCGACATCTGGAGGCGTCTGCGTTCCCACTCCTGGCATCCACTGCTTCCAGATATCTAAACCGGACACAAAAGGCGTCGCGGCAGAGCTTGGCAGCGAATTCATGAATGCCTGTGCTTGACTGAGGTAAGCCTTGAGCCAATCGAATGCCATCTGATCCGCGCGGAGTGCCTCGTGCAGTAACGCAACCGGGAACATCTGCAATCGCTCCGGATGACGCTCAATCAAGATCTGTGTCAGGATAACCCGCGTCAGGTCCTCCTTCGATTTGCTGTCCCGAACGCAGATATTCGTGCCACTCCGGACCATCTCTTCAATCTCTCCCAAGGTTACGTACTGCTTGGTGCTCCGGTCGTAGAGCCGACGGTTGGGATAGCGAGTGATTTCGACTGCTTGGCTCATAACAAGACCCCATGAACGACACTGAGACGCACTGGCAGCAATTACATGCTGCCCATCCAGCAATCAACTGTAGACGGTCCATTTTTTTCGTCCGTTTTCAAGTCATTATAGCCCGAACAATAATTGCTGCAATTGCAGCAATTATTGTTGACTATAGGCTTAGAAACCGATATAATACTACACATGGATCAGCAAGCTGATCCCAACCGAGAAAACGGTCATCTAGCACGATGAAGGAGTGGAGAAATGTTTGATCAAGTCTTTGAAAACTTGCAGAAGGCCACGGAATCGTCGATCAAGATGCAGCAGGACCTGTTTAAAAACTGGATGGCGGCCTTCCCCCAGGCTCCAACCGCAGCAGTCCCCGCACCAACCGACGCCATTGAACTATGGCGACACAAGTGGGAGGAACTGATGGCCGATTCGCTGAAACGCCAGAAAGAGCTGGTCGACAAGAATTACGATGCTGCCACCAAGGCACTCGAAAGCATTTTTGCTGTCGAAGATGCCAAGAGCCCGCAGGATTATCAACAGAAGGTCACGGAACTGTACCGCCAATCTTTCGAGTCGTTGCGACAATTGTCGGAAGCCCAAATGCGGGATTTCAAAACGGCAACGGAAAAATGGCTGGAGCTAATGTCCGTCCCTAGCTGATTGCGACAACCTTCGTACCGTTCGAAGCATGTCTGCGAACGGACGTTAGAACCCATAGCAAGCGACCTAATTGCGTCGGGTAAGGGAACACGCCGACAATAGGTTTTGTCGGAACGTTGGTCGACTGTGAACAACCAGCCGCCGCGGCAAGTTTCGCTGATCAGACGCTAATCGCCTCAGGCAAAGGAGATGATCGGATGGCGGAAGCATTGATTGTATCGGGGGCAAGGACACCGATTGGTGCTCTTAGCGGCAGCTTGGCGGAAGTGACCGCGGCGGAATTGGGAGCCACTTGCATCAAGGAGGCGTTGCTTCGCGCGGGCATCGATGGCGATGAGGTTGACGAAGTCATCATGGGCAACGTCGTCGGCGCCGGGCAAGGCCAGAATCCGGCTCGACAAGCAACAATCAAAGCAGGGCTACCCCATAGTGTGGGAGCAACCACCGTCAACAAGGTCTGCGGTTCTGGTTTGAAGTCCGTCATGCTGGCTTCCCAATCCATTCGCTTGGGTGACACTCGCTTAGCCGTGGCTGGCGGCATGGAAAGCATGAGCCGGGCCCCCTATCTGCTGCCCAATGCTCGAGCCGGCTATCGGTTGGGAA
>JAGQPC010000304.1 GCA_020426925.1 Planctomycetales bacterium
ATTCGACGTCACCAACGGCACATGGTGCGACAATCCAAAGCTGAGCGTTCCTGCTTACGAAGTTCGGGTCGAGCGTGACGAGATCCAGGTAAAAGTCCCGGAGCCAATTAAGGAGCCGCCTGGCGAGTCAAGCACCTAGATCGCGTAACTGCGCAAACACGCAGCTGCGTCATCGCGCATTGCACCGACGCTGAAACCTTGAATTGAATGACCTTATCGAAACGCGATTCCAATCATGGCAGACTTAATTGTAAGTCCCGACGACAGTCCCAGCGATGAAGTTGCAGCAATCCTTGACCAGTGCGACGGTTTGACCTTGTTCCAGCTTTTCCGATTGAACATTGCCATAGACCGAAAACTGTCCGATCCACAACGAATCGCTCAGGTGCGAAATGCGATTCATGTTGGCGACGAAATAGAGTACTTCGACCAATCGAAAAATCGATGCGTGCGAGCCATCGTGAAAAAGTGCTCCCGCACTCGACTGAGCGTATTCGATTTAGAAGACAACAAGCATTGGTCAATCGAATACGCAGCGGTCAACCTCGGCGACGAGCAGGATTTCATGGATGCGTCAAAAGGGATTTCGCGTGAAAACGCAGCTGTCGGTGAATTTGTGATCTTTCACGACAAGCACGGCGAGCAACACGTCGGCAGCATTACAAAACTCAACCAGAAAACCGCCGGCATACTGTGTACGGACGGCACAAAGTGGCGAGTCGGTTACGGGCTGTTAACTCAAGTCATCGATGGCAACGCAGCTGTTTCGCACGCAAAGGCCATCGAGCATCAGAAAGATTCAGACACACCGTTATTCGACGATTAAGGCCTCACGCAATTCCTATTGAGGATGCAGTGTCTGTGATAGATCAGATTCGAGGCCTTTTAAAAAGCAGGTTTCCAAGGCCGCCGTTGCCAGAATCGTCGGTGCGTCTCGGGCTCTTTCCATCATTGCATTGAATCGCGAAGGCTTGCGCAATATTCGAGCCATTGAAAAAAAGTTCGAGGTGCGTTGAGCAGGACGCTTTAGTTTCTTTCAATTCCATTAGGTATCCACGTGATTTCTAACGAGCCAGATTGGTTTTTCGACTCGAAGACGCCAGTGTGGACTGGATACGGTCGCGTGTGGCTTTTGCCGGAACACGTCTTGGGAAGTTGGTACTGCGTAGACCGCGACACGGGAAACTCAAAATGGACGAGTAACATACGGCGTGCAAACTCAATCGTCGGTGTAGCAGGAAAGGTAGTCGTCGCCTCCGAAATTCGCTCGGATGGGCCGTGGACCTTGAGCTTCGGTTGTTATGGAGTAGGCCTCGATTCCGGAAAGCTATTGTGGACTTCGCACGGGGACGGAAGGTGTGGCCGTCTTTTGCGAGCCTTAGATTTCATTCCGGCGTTCACGAATGAGCTTCGAGATACAGCTGAATTCGTTGTCGATAGTGAAATAGTCTGCCGCAGCGGGAGAATCCTCGACGCAAACTCGGGAAAAACGATTCGGCGAATTACCAAGAAAGATGTCGAGTTGACGCGGCCAACAGCCACGAAGGCTTGGCAGCTTTATCAAAGTCAACCGAACACCATCACTATTCGCCACGCAGATGGGACGTCACCTCCGAAAGTTACAGGCATTCAACTATCGGACGGTTCATTGCTAACGCATAGGCGATCGCCTGAATCAGAGGCGAACGACGGCGAGGCGACTGACGGCTGGCACCTTTATCGCAGAACGGAGTCCTCAGAAGCGTGGCACTTCAACCTTGCAACCACTGGCTACCATATTGATGGCAACTTCTACTCCTACCGGTTTGCCGATCCCTACGTCTATCTGATTGTTTCTGAAGAACGCCAAACGAACCCCCATCCGAAACGAAACGACTGTGTTGTGGCTCACCCTACTCGGTACCATTGCCTTTCGCTGGACCTTGGAACGGGCCGAATCGTTCAGGATATTGCCATCGGTTCCGACGAACTTGCCGGCTGCCGCCTTCAGGACATCGACAACCGAGGAGTGCTGCTCAGCTGCGGTTCGCGTCGGTCCGAGTATGGGAATTGGAGGCAGTTGCGATATTACTCTCGTGTGGCCTCAGCCGATGCATCGACCGCTTAGCGTAGGTTTCTGTTCCGTTGTTGCTCCGACCCCGAAATCGAGCGTGGATTCCGTCTTGATTTCTTTGCGAGCTCAGAATCGACGGTCGTCGCTCGACAAATGTCGTTGGCGTGCCTAGGCCAACCACTGGCCATCACATCAGCAAGCTGCGGACGGCAGAGATAACGCTTCACCAGCAGCTTCACACGCTGTCTACCTTAAGGGAACGGTTTGCCGAGAGGTCAACAGGCTGTGGAGGCGTCGGGAACGCTTCTCCGACACACCAACAGGCTGTGGTGGTCTCGCGCAACCCTTGTCGCAAAGGTCCACAGGCTGTGGAGGCGTCCGGCAAAGCTTGCCGCACAGGTTAACAGGCTGTGGAGGCGTCGGGTAACGCTTCCCCGGCACATCAACAGGCTGCGCTGCATGGGGGAACGCTTGTCGCCCGAAAGCACAGCCTGTGGAAGCGTCCGGTAACGCCTGCCGGACAGGCCAACAGGCTGCGCAGGTCCCGGGGAACGGTTCCCCGCCACGCTGACAGCCCGAGCAATCCGCACAAGCGGCACGACCCGAACGCAACGGCCTCAGGCGAGCTTGACCCAACGGCAACACAGCGTTCGTTTTTTCAACGTGTTGCTGTTTCGCATCACTAGCTTCGGGCCGTTCGTACCGCGCGATTCCAGGCTGAGCAACCCTCACCCGCCGCTGCGCGACGACCTCTCCCAGTCTTGGGAGAGGTGAATTCTGGTAACTGTCTATTGCAGCAAGAGCCCCCAAGGATCGTCCTCCCGAGTTCGATCTCTGACCCAATGTTCAGAACGGGCGATGGCGTCTACTCACTTGCCACATCCAACTCGCCGATCTCAATGTGGCATTGGGCGTGCCGCGAAGCTGTTCCTTCTCCCCGGCCGGGGAGAAGGTGGCCGAAGGCCGGATGAGGGGCGGTGCGTCTGACTTAGCACTGAATGCTACAGCGAGCCTAGCAACCCTCACCCGCCGCTATGCGGCGACCTCTCCCAGTCTTGGGAGAGGTGAAATCTGGCCGCCGGGCCCTCGGAAGAAGTCTCCGACACGAAGCTTCGTACCGTCAGGCATTAGCAGCTACGCGTTCTCAACTTCCAACTCGCCACTCTCAAAACTGCTCCACCAGTACTTCTTCGGAATACATCCAATCAGAACCAACGCGATCTGGCTGGCGATGAAGCCGCCGACGTACATGAGTCGGCCTTCTGAAAATCCGTAAGAGTGGAATCCAACGCCGAGTTCGTTCACACCAAACCAGGACCATGTCGTGATGATGTTCCCGCCGATTGCCAACAGCGCAAGTCCCCTGCCCTGCACGATTCGGTCCCAGCGAGCATGCAAAACCAATGCGTTCCAAAGCACGATCAGCAGCGCTCCGTTTTCTTTAGGATCCCATCCCCAAAAGCGGCCCCACGAATCATCTGCCCACAATCCACCGAGCACAGTCCCGATGAAACTGAACGTGATCGCGAAGCACGTCACGCCGTAGATCATGCGGCTGATGTCTTTGTCCGTTCGGCTATCGAGACTTGGCGTCAGCATTCCACGGACCAAGTAAAGCATTCCCAAAAATCCAGCAACATACGTCGCCGCATAGCCAAACGTGATGCTGGTCACATGTGTCGCAAGCCAAAACTGGGTATCCAATACCGCCACGAGAACTCGGAAAGTGTCGCCGTCGCCGGCAAGGTAGTGCGCGACCTGCAGCGTTGCGAAGCCGATCACCGACGCCACGAGACTCAACACACCGTTCCGGAAAAAGTACTCGCCAAGCAGCGTCAGCCCAACGGCTCCCCAGCCGATAAAGATCGCGGACGAGTACAGATTCGTCACTGGCGGTCGACCTGAAATGTAGATTCGCGCGATGAGCGCAACTGAATGCCACACAAAAAGCAGCCACAGAATCGAATAGGCCGAACGGTTCATCACTCGAGTCCAACCTAACCATCCGAACGCACACAACAAAAACGCAAACGCGTACAACCACGACGCCATAATGTACGGCGAAGTCTGGTTAAAGAACTGTTCAAACCGATAAAACGTCGAGCAGCGATTGAAACCGATTCGAGACAATCCACTTAGCACTCGGCCGAAGAGCGTCGGCTTGGCGATCAGCTCTATCGGCGGTTTTTCCACAAGAAGTTCGTGATACTCCTTAACCTTGTCGTTGAAAACGCCTCCCTCACCGTTGGCGTAGGCAACGATGATCTCGTTGAGCAACCTGAAAGACGGATTGAGCGATTTATCGTCGGTCACGACCAATTGCTGAAACGGCCACGCGACCGAATACGCCTGCCATTTTGTGAAATCGTCTGGAGTCAATTCCAGCACATTCATTAACTGTTCGACGACAGGGTTTGCGAGCTCACCGCCAAACGGTGCGATCGCCAGCGGAGGCTCCAGTTGTTTCATGCGTTCAATGTGATTGCGTAACTGAAAGACGTATTGCTCTGCCGCTTGTCGACGTTCCAGATCGTTTTCACCAGTCAGTTGTGGCAGATCCGGCGGATTGAACGTTACGCCAATCATCAACCAGTAGCTCAATTTGCGGTCTAAATCGAGCAACTGACGCTGTTGAACGGAGAGCGGTTTTTCTTGCGCTCGCAATTCTTTTGCGACGCGAGTTTCCTGCTCCAGAATCTGGATCGAAGGCATGATTTCGCGAGTGGAATAGAGATAGCCTTTTCTGCGTTTCAGCTTCAGCGATTCCAGCACTTCGGGGTTGGTGATTTTCAAAACTTTGTGGTCAGCCGATTCCGAAGGCGTGGCGATCGTATCGATCAACCATCGAATCGCCGGCTGGCGAAGTGAGGCAATCTTCTCGAGTTCCGGTTCGATCTTTTCTGGTTTTTCGCCGGTGGCCGTAGTTATGGTTTGCAGCAGACCTTGGAAGCCAAATCCTCGAGCTTCCACGAGCGCCGTGTTCTGCACCTTGGGCCACTTTTTCGTGATGCGAGTTCGGACCTTTTTCCAAACTTTCGGATCGGCTAGGTCTCCCGCCGTGACTCGGCACCGAAACGTCTCCTTTCCAGCGAGTTGCTTCAGACTATTCCTCGCCAGCGTATCGAAAGGCTTTATCCGTCCTTGATAGGCGATCGGCAGCGTACCGAATTCGTTCAAATTCATTTCGCCGCGCGTCGCCGGTTTCTGCATCGCGTAGTAGAGCAGCACATAGCTGGCAAGAACGACAATGACTCCTGGCACGAGCACGCCCACCAGTCCAGTCGTGCTTTGCTGCGGACTGCCCTGCTCTGCTGGCTGTGTTTGATTTGCACCGGCTTGTTTACGGTTGCGCCATGCTCCCATGGAAAGCGACACCAATCCGGGCACGTCACCGGAACCGACGTACAGCATCGCCTGCCCCGTCGTCGACCGATTCAAGAATCGCACCAGCACCAGACCAAAGTGAAAAACGAACGCCACTCCGCACATCACGCACGCAGCGTACGGAATCATCCAGCCTTGGTTTTGGACGATCTGAATCGTCGAGTATTCTCGGCCGGCAAAATCGTTGTACGACTGTTGATAAAATGTTTCGCCACCGTGCCTAAGCGGATTGTTCATCCAAATCTGGACTTCACGATCCACGCCTTCCGACTCATCGACAAATCGAAATTTCGACGAAAAATGGCGAGCCATCGACGTGCCAAGGTAATCGTCTTTTTCCACATCCAACAACGTGATCGAATACGGCTTGTAACGTCGAGCAAACCGGAGCTGCAAATCGTAGGACTTGCCGTCCACTTCGATTCGTTCCGCGTCGAAAGAGACTTCTTGTCCCGTCCTCATGCGAAGCTGATCAAGCGACAGCAAGTAGACGCCCAAATCTTGGTCGCCTTTCTTGAGCCGGACATACATCGACGGGATGTTGACTTCCGAGCCGCCCGTCCCCGAAACGCTTTTGACACTTTCAGCGAGCCATTGCTCGGCGTCTCCCTTTACGCCGTCAATCGTGCTGGGTTTCCTCAGCACACGTGAGTTTTCCATGAAGTCGACGATTTCGATCGAAAATGGCAGCATCTCCGATTCGATATTCTTCGACCGCACGAACGAACTGAGCTTTCCGACTTTCATTAGCGGGATCGCGAAAACATTGTCTTGCCCCGATCCCGAGTCGCTGTCGATGACGGCCAATTCGAAACCGCGGATATCCTGCGCAAAGCTTTTCGTTTCGCCCTCCGACAGCAAGATCTGCTCTTCGACGTCGTAGTTCGCGACGAACCATTGGCCAAGCATCATCACGATCACGCCCAGGTGCAACATGACAACGCCGGCTCTCTGTCGAAACAGAAAGTACATCCCGACGATCATCACCGTCGCGCCGACTAAGCACTGCATCAGCTGCCAAACGATCCGCATCGCGGCGTCGCCGAGGTAGGTTGCGTCGCCTGTGACCCACAGCCAGATCGATGCGATTCCCGTTGCGACTCCAACCACTCCGACCGAATGCCGCAGAAACTGATTGACGTCTGATTCCTTCTCCGCTCGAAACCAATTCCAGGCCAGAACGACACTGCCGATCGACAACAGCGTTTTGCACACCGTCCAAAGCGACTTTCCTTCGACGAGCGTTTCACCGCGAATTCCATCACCGAGGTTGTGGCCCAACAACACGACCACGCTCAACATCGCGGCACCGAGCAATGTGACTGACGAGCCAATAAGAAAGTCAGTTCCCTTGGCTCGCATCTTGAACCGAACCGCGTGCGCCGCGAATAGGTTCACTAACATCACGACACCAATTGTGGCTCCGCCAAAGAACGGCAACTTGCCTGTTGCTGCAACCACGATCGCAGCCGCGCCGCCAATCAGTGCGACCGTCAACATCCAACCGATATTCTTGCCCTGCTCTGAATTCAGCCAAATAAAGAACGCCGTCACCAAAGCCGTAACGAACGACGCGCCCGCCAGCACCATTGCGGCGGTCTTTGGTTCCAGATCGGGGAACCAAGTGGAAGGAAAAATCACTTCGGCCGGAATGGAAATCCACCACGGCTTGAAGTAGTCCGCCATGACTCGCCAGATCTCGCTGTCGACCTGAGCAAGTGTTCCCACAAGAATCAGCAGGATGGAAGCGACGAACGAGGCAACGGTTAACTTTAGCGAAGCCAGTGGCTTCAACGCTGCAAGAATCGCAGCGTTCAGCGGGTTCGATTTGACGCCTGAGCCTGCGTCTGTAGCCGTGGACATCTTGGTTCCAATTTAATTGTTTCGGTTTGCAGTAGAGTGAGACTCTTTCATCTCACAGAAATCGTCTCAAGCGAGAATCGCCCGTCAGATCAAAACGTCAGCGACCGCGCGAATCGCTCGAAAGCATCGGCCTGGTTCGTCACGATTTCCGAATCGCCCGTCATTTTAATAAACCACATGCGATCTGGCTTGGGAACGATCACACCCGCGATTGCCTGCTTGCCGGCTCCGCCATCTAGCAGAACCATCCGAGATTCCGTTCCGTCCACAGTGATCTTCTTCGCCGATTCTTCGACTTCTGCTTCGGAAATGTCTGGCAACCCAACTTGACCTCGCCAACGATTCACATTAGCCGCCAAGCCGCTCGGCACCAACCCAATCACAGTGATCTCTGCTTTCTTCCCGTCACTTTCAACGTTGTAGGCGGCGCGACGCATCGAGCTCATGCGGCCAGGAGTCCAATCCGATGGCACATCCCATCCGTTCGCATCTTTGACGGCGTCTGCTGACGGGACAGACGGGGCCGGCGGACCAGCGACGGAAGTGCCTTCATCAACAGGCTTCTCGTTTGAAGACGGAGGCGAAATTGGTGGGTGCGAAGGAGGTAACTGACCTCCGCCAGCGAACGGTGGCATCGCAGGACCGGCCGGGGCTTCTCCAGTGATGTCGATCAGAGTCGCCGTTAATCCACCGACAAGCTGAGCTTGCGTAGTCGTATCACCAAGCCGATCCTCTGAAACATCATCGAGCCCAACCTGACCTCGCCAACGATTTATGTTCATCAGTAAGTAGCCATTGAGCGGAGGCGAATACCCTAAAAACGAAATCGAAACGTCAACGTCACCGGCCTTCAACGTCGCAAAACGCATCGAGCTAGAATTTGGCGCGGCGCTCCAACCTTCGGGAAGCATCCATTCGGGCGTCCCGTCATCCTTGAATTTGATCGATTCGACGAACGGCCCGAAGCTGTCGGCAATCGGCGCCACATTTTCGACGGCATCCATCGCCTTGATGAACCAGGCACGATCTCCATTCGGAATGATCGCGGCCAGCATCCGCTTCATGACTTTCGGACCAGCATCTGCAGTGCTTGGAGCAGCCGGCATTTCA
>JAGQPC010000305.1 GCA_020426925.1 Planctomycetales bacterium
AGCAAATACCCCGTGAACGACAACAACAGCGTCAACAGCAGCAGTATTACTCCAATGACCCAGTTGAATTCACGTGGCGGCTTGTAGCTTCCGGTCAGGAAGACTCGGTACATATGAAGCCAAACCGCAATCACCATCGCATGGGCACCCCATCGATGAATCTCGCGCAGAATGCCGAGCGAAGTCACATCACGCAAGGCCAGAATGTCGTTGTACGCCCACTCCAGCGTCGGCCGATAGTAAAACATCAGCAAGACGCCAGTCACCGTTTCGACCAAGAACAGAAAAAAAGTCGCACCGCCCATACACCACGTGTAGCTGAGTGCGATCCCTTGCTTCTTGATTGAGACGGGATGCAGGTGCAAGAAGAAGTTCGTCAACATCACGACGATCCGGTTTCGTCGATCAACCGGCATCGGATGACGAAAAACACTCTTCCAAATTTGCGAGTTGCGAATCGTTTCGCCTAGTGAAGCCATTTCAATATGAGCCTTCGATACGTTTCATTAAACCGGAACAAAGCAGGCAGGATCTCGCCACTGCCCGATTTGCTCTTGGAACGTTTTACTCTTGTCGACTTCGATCTGCCCGTCATCAGCGACGCGAATGGCATATCGTTCGAGCGGACGAGGAGCGGGACCTTCAAAGTTCACGCCGTCCTTGTAAAAACCACTACCGTGGCAAGGACATTTAAACTTCTGCTCTGCTTCGAGCCAGTTCGGCGTACAACCTAAGTGCGTACAGACTGTTTTCAATGCAACAATCTGCTGCTGCCCTTCGTATTCAACATTGGTAACCCAAACACCAAACTGAGCTTTAAACTGCGTCGCCACAGTTCCAGCAGCAAAGTCAGACGGAAAACCGACTTTAAACTTACTCGGCGGCTCAATCAAAATATTTGGAAACATGAAGCGAGCAGTACCTAACGTCCACGCCAACGCGGTCGCAGATAAAGACACAAATCCGATTGCCAACGACGAGCCAAACAAGACCGCCATGAATCCTCGACGGTTTTCATCGCTCGCACCTACCTTAACTGCCGGCTTTGCGTAAGCAGGCTTCTCCGGCATCGGCGGCAAGACAGGTTTCGTCGCACCTACAGGCGAGCCCTTAGCAGCCGCTTCCGCTTTTGACATTGGCCCAGGCTTATCACCCGACCGAGCGGCAGCAAGAATACTAGATGTATCCATCGGCCCAGATCGAGCCGCCTGGGCATCCGATTTCGCTGCAGGAGATTTCGCAGCAGCTGCAGGCTTCGCAGCCTTCGGCTTGTCCGCTTTCGGCTTTGCACCACCGCCACCCCGAGCAGCCGCGAGAATATCCGCAGCACTCATGTCGCCAGGCTTCTTGTCAGCCGGCTTCGCAGCAGCTCCCCCGCCACCAGAACGCGCTGCAGCAAGAATATCGGCAGCAGACATTTCGCCAGGCTTTTTTGCTGGAGCAGGCTTCTCGGCTTCAGCCTTGGGAGCTTCCGGTTCGGCTGCCGCTTTCGCTTTCGGCGCAGGTGAATCCCCACCACCGGTCCGACACGCTGCAAGGATATCCTCAGCGGACATCTTCTTTTTGTCAGCCATTAATAAGTCTCACGATCGAGCTCGAAAGATTCACGCATGGTCTATTGAAATCGCCTGGAAATCGAGGCTCCAGGTCGTTCGTAAGCCCTTTTACCCAAAGACCTTGCACCGAAAACCACATCCTTGTGACTTTTTTCACAAAGTCTTACGAAAAGTTTTAGCCTCGGAACGTTCATTGTCAACCCGGCTTGCCACACCCTTTATTGGGAATTGAGCCAGAAATCGCAACGAAAGACAACAAGGCGGTAACGTACTAAGTAACAGCCTGCTTGGGTAGATGAAGCAGTATGCGAACTGCCGAATCCCAAAACTTTTCGGTCAGTTCAGATTTTGTCGCCATCTTAATCGGCACATCTTCAGCAAAACAACGGGAATGCAGGCGAAGCGCGTAGGAGCCGCACTCGCACACGGCTAAATAATTAGCATCGCATCGCCGTAACTGAAAAACCGATACTCTTCATCGATCGCTTCCTGGTAGGCTCGTCGAATGAGTTCATCGCCTCCAAACGTGCGCACGAGCACGAGCAACGTAGATCGCGGCAGGTGGAAATTTGTTAGCAACGCGTCGATTGCTCGAAATTGATATGGCGGCTTGATAAAAAGACTGGTGTCACCCGACCACGCGGATAACCTTCCATCGCTCGTTACGGCACTTTCTAACACTCGGACGGATGTCGTGCCGATGGCGACAATCCGCCCACCGCGATCACGCGCTGCATTCAAAGCTTCGGCCGTCCCTTGCGTAATCTCGCCTCGCTCGGCATGCATTGTGTGCTCTTCAAGCAAATCGGCTTTTACCGGGCGAAATGTACCAATTCCGACGTGGAGCGTGACATGATTCAGTGAAACTCGGCGACGTTTAATGTCTTCCAGCAAAGGAGACGTAAAGTGCAGGCCGGCCGTCGGTGCCGCGACCGAGCCTCGGTCTTTGGCATAGACGGTCTGATAGTTGTATAAATCGTCGTCGACCATTTCGCCACCACGAATGTAGTGAGGCAGCGGGACTCGCCCAATCGCATCCAAAATAGACCAAGCAGTTGCGTTCTGTTTTTCGCCTGCGAGCAGCTCGCTTGCCTCGATCGAATCCCGCTCCGGACGCGCGGCCCATTCACCACCGTCAAGTCGTGTCAGCATTCGCAGTTCAATCGATTCGCGAGCATCGCGATCCAGTAGCGAAATCAGCTCGCCAGGTTGCATTTTCCCACGCGTCTTACACAGTATTCGCCAGTTGCCGTCGTTGTCGTACTGCAGGAACAGCCCTTCCCACTTGCCGCCGGTCTTTTGGCGACGGCCGACAAGCCTCGCGGGCACAACTCGGGAGTCGTTAAACACCATCGCGTCTTCAGCGTGAACCCAGTCTGGCAAATCGCGAGTGTGAGAATGGAGGATCTCACCGGAAGCACGATCGACCACCATCAGCCGAGAATCACTGCGATTCGGCAGGGGGTGCTGAGCAATCAGCTCTTTCGGGAGATCGTACTCGTACTCGGAAATGTCGGCCATGCGATGCTCTCTGGATGCAGAAGGTCGGAAGTATAGAAAAGCGAACGCTCGCGGACTAGCCGCGCAATTGCCGCAATCTTGGCCGCGTGGTGAGAAATGGGGATTCCGCAAGATTCACGCAAGCAACTGACGCCCCCTCGAGCGAGCTTTCATCAAATCCCATCGCTGCCAGACGCGTTGGGATCGCGCGAGCGAACACTCGCACATTTCTGGGAAAAACCGAGTGTCTGAGGCCGGAAGCTAAAACGACTGCGAAAAGTTTTCAAGCAGTGTTGACTACGGGAGAGATGTGGATATGCTTGGGTCTAAGTGGGAGCCTGTGGGGCAAAATGGTGAATAAGCTTCTGACCGGTAAGTTCGCTCGAGCGATCGACGAGAAGCAAAGAATTGCCGTCCCCAAAAAGCTACGCGACGCCTTTCACCGTGAAGGGGAGTCGGCGTTGGCTTATGTGGCTCCGGGCACAGATGGATCACTTTCGATTTACACGGAGGATTCTTTTTCGCGGCTTGCCGACCAGCTCTCTGCCGCATCCCCCAACGGTCAAGATGTTCGCGCGTTCAGCCGCTTGTTCTTTTCGCAGGCGGAGTGTCTCGAGATTGACCGGCAGGGACGCATTCGAATTCCGCCGGAGCTCGTCGCTCATGCGGGACTTGAAAAAGAGGTAATGCTCGTCGGCGTGAGAGACCACATCGAGCTTTGGGATCTCAATAAGTGGGAAAAATACGTTGCTCAGCAACAGGCAAATTACGATTCGCTCGCAGAGAGTGCTTTTTCGCCAAGACCATGAAGTCGCGACGCACAACACAACACCAGTTTTTGGCAAAGATTGGAGCAACCCGGTTATAGTCCCGCCTGCAGGCGGAACGTGCAGACAAGATTCCGCCAATGGGCGGGACTACAAACAAAAGTGACACCGCCAGCTAAGAACATGTTTAAGGAGACGTCCGTCCGTTTGTTCGCCCGAGCGCGGTAACGGAGGCGTTCTGGTCACGGCCACTGATCGGACGCCAGCTCAAAGCGATCGCTTGATCGCTTTGGGAATTACCGCGAGTCAGGATCACGGAAGATTCTGGTTGCGAGCACGGTGTTTTGCTTCCCCGCAGCAGCAAAATACCACTGGTTGCTACCCAACAGGGCGCACGGATGTCGCCCTCGGGTGGTGCACCAGTCTTTCTATCTATCCTCTGCGTGGAAAGACCCGTCATCGTGAACTTGCTACTTAGTCCCTGCGGTTTCGTTCAGCTTTTCCATTTCAGCTTTCAGAAAATCGAAATACATGAAGGGCTCACCGCCGTTTTGCGACCAGTGAATTCGCCCTCGCTTGTCGATCAGAATCGCCGAGTGAAGCTCGATCTCTTCAAAGTCGTCGAACGAACGGAAGGCTCTGAACGCTGAGAAATCAGGGTCCGACAAAAGTGTCACATCAAAGTCCGTTTCGTACGCCTTGACGGTTTCGCAATCGTTTTTGGTGACAGCGACGACGACCGTGTCGAGTTCTTGGAGCTCCTTTGCTTCTTCGTTCGCTGCACGCGCTTGCTCCATGCAGTGCAGCCACTCACCGCCAAGGTAGAAAATCAAAACAACGTTTCTCTTAGAGGCAGTTTCAAAACCGGATCTACCCTCCTCCCATCCTTCTCCCGCAGCAAAGTCATCGAGCTCCACCAGACCACTAGGCGAATTAAATGCCAAGAACGGTGGACCCATCTGTATAGTCCACAAGCTGTGATCCTTCCTGTCGAGCACTTCAGACTGGTAGTTGCGTTCGGTGATCGCAGCTCCCAATTCAGTGTTCGCTGTAATTCCAGTCGCGAGTGCCAACTGCAGGCGTCGATTCGTCTGATCGGCGTCGGACCAAACGGCTTTCAGTTTCGCCATCGCCGCTTGAGCTTTTTCACTTGCGCCCAATGTAGCGTTAGCGCAGACGAGTCCACTTATGGCGAATCCATCGTCGGCGATAGAACAGCCGTGATCGAGCAATGGCGGTCGGAGGCTCGACGCTTACGGATTGTGAAACCCAAGGCCGTGGACGCTGTTGACGCATTTGCAGTATTTGGCGAAACCGGTCCGAGTCAAATCGAAGTGCTGGACGAGAGTCAGCATCCAGTCGGGGAACCTGTCGGTAAACTTCAACTCCAAGACGACACCGCCCATCGGTGGTTTGTCCCATTCCTCAAGGTCCGCAACGCTCAGTTCACCGTCGAATTTGCCTGCACGGAGTTCTCGGTCAAAAGTAACCCGAACGGCGTTGTCGCCTTGTCGCTCGTAGCCTTCGCGCATGTAAGAAGTGTATGCAGCAGGTCTGGCGTCGATCGCGTCGCGCAGCTCGCAGAAATCGTAGAGAGCCTTGAAATGCTTCGTGCTGTCCGGCTCTAGCAAGTACTTGCGGTCAGGTGGTGCACCTGCGAGCAATTCCGATACAGCATCGCGACGAACTGCCGCGCGTTGCTTGAAAATGACTAAATTGACTCGCCGTTTAATCTCAAAGAAGACAGGCCCGACATCGTCGTAGAATCGAAGTCGGAGTTTGAATCGGTTCTTTGCCCCATGGATGACAGCGACGCAAGTTTGAAACCCGCTTCCATCCAAATACAAACTATGAACGGGGTACCCTATGCCTTCACGCCCCTCAGTAAAACGATCTGGCTCCAAATACTCAAGCACAAATGCTAGGATTTGTCGCGCTTGCTTTTCCGTCACAATGTACTTGAATTCGTACCGGGCAGATTGAAGCTTATCTTGCATCGTGATCGCGGAGCTAAATCTCTGAGTTTTGCAACGACTCTTGTTGCCGTCAAAGTTTATTGGCCTGCAGCCTCAGGCAGATGCAGAACAGCTCGCTTTATCGAAGCTTGTCAACCACAAACTATCGACCTATCAAGTGCGAAACTGAACTACGATTGAGCCGTCGCCCGACGCCAAATCTGTGACAAGACCCAGCTTGAAATCACGCCCATTCGATTGTGGATCTCAATACCCATACTACACCGGCCGCAGGCGATTTGCACGGGCAGTTTTGATCAAGCCAAGATGTCATTGACAACTTTGCCGTGCACATCGGTTAGGCGGAAATAACGGCCCTGATATTTGTAGGTGAGGCGCAGATGATCGATTCCCAGCAAGTGCAAAATCGTCGCATGCAAATCGTGCACTTCCATCGGGTCTTCTTCGATGTTGTACGAAAAATCGTCGGTGCGGCCGTACGTAATGCCCGGTCGGATTCCGCCGCCAGCCATCCAAACTGAAAAACATCGCGGATGAT
Source organism: Planctomycetales bacterium (assembly GCA_020426925.1). Taxonomy (GTDB): domain Bacteria; phylum Planctomycetota; class Planctomycetia; order Pirellulales; family Pirellulaceae; genus JAGQPC01. Next base: position 6,338 of record JAGQPC010000305.1, read on the forward strand.
GATCGCGGCCAAAGTTGTCGCCGTTCAATTTGCCTTGGCAATAGTTCGTGCGGCCAAACTCGCCTCCCCAAATGACAAGCGTATCTTCGAGGAGCCCTCGCCGCTTTAGATCGCTGACCAAGGCCGCGGACGCCTGGTCGGTTTCTCGACACTGAGTTTGAATTCCGCCTTTAAGTCCTCCGTGCTGATCCCAACCGGGGTGATACAACTGAATGAATCGCACACCACGCTCCGCCAAGCGACGCGCCATCAGGCAGTTTGCGGTAAACGAGCCAGCGTTTTTCACTTCAGGACCGTACTCGTCCAATATGTGCTGAGGCTCGTCACTGAAGTCGGCAACTTCAGGAATTGACGTCTGCATTCGAAACGCAAGTTCGTACTGCGCGATTCGCGCTTCGATTGCGCTGTCGCCAGTTTGATCGAGCTGCAGTTCGTGCAACTTCCTCAGATGATCCAGCGTCGTGCGGCGACTCTCTTTCGAAATTCCCTCGGGGTTGCTCAAGTACAACACCGGGTCCTTTCCGGATCGAAACCGGACGCCTTGATATTGTGACGCCAGAAAGCCGCTGCCCCAGAGCCTTGAAACGAGCGGCTGGCCTCCCTTGTTTTTTGTCACCATGACGACAAATGCTGGCAGGTTGTTGTTTTCCGTGCCAAGTCCATAATTCAACCACGCGCCCATGCTCGGCCGTCCTGGAAACTGAGAGGCCGTTTGCATGAACGTGACGCCGGGCCCATGGTTGATCGCCGGAGTGTGCAGTGATTTCACAAAACAAAGGTCGTCAGTGATCTTCGCAATGCTAGGCAAGATGTTGCTTACCCACGCACCGCTTTTTCCATACTGAGCAAATTTGAAGGGGCTTCCTGCGAGCGGCAAGCTTGCCTGATTGCCCGACATCGCCGTGAGCCGCTGACCGCGCCGGATGCTGTCAGGCAGCTCTTCGCCATGTCGTTCGTTGAGGACCGGTTTGTAATCGAACAGATCCATTTGCGACGGGCCACCGCTTTGGAATAAGTAGATGACGCGCTTTGCCCTCGCCGGCACGTGAGTTTGATCGATCCTCGCGACCGTACGATCATCAGCCTGCGATTGATTAGCCAACATCTCGGCCAACGCCAATGAGCCCATTCCCATTCCGAACGACTTCAGGATTTGGCGACGACTCATCCCTAACGTTGGTTGAAATCCGGTGCACTGAGTTTTCATTGTCACGTTCTCACACTGTAATTTTTATTTTGCTCGACTTAGCGTTTCATCACACATTCATCGAGGTTCATGATCGTGTTGATCAGAACCGTGAGCGCGGCAACTTGGTTGCGATCTTGCCCGTGCGGTTCTGGCTGGTTGCCCGTCGCCAAATACGCGGCTGCTTGGTCTGGATTGGCCGCAAAGTACTCAATCTGCTTTTCGTACAAAGACGTCAGGATTTCTCGTTCGGTTGACGAAGGTCTACGGCTTGTGAGCCGGCGGAATGCTGTGTCAATGTTTTCGCCGATATTGGGTTCGTCGGCCAAGAGTCTCGCAGCCATAACTCGGCTGGCTTCAACAAACTGAGGATCATTTAGCAGGACGAACGCCTGCAGCGGCGAAGCGGTTCGCTCGCGCTGCACAGTACACACATCACGTTTGGAGGCATCAAGCGTCATCATGACAGGAGCCGGCGCCGTGCGTTTCCAAAACGTATAGAGACTTCGGCGGTAGAGCCCCTCTCCTTCCTCGTGCGCAATCGGTTTGAACGAAACGGCGACTTCGTACGGCTTGGCCGACGGGCCGCCGATCTTGTCGACCAGAAGCCCGCTCGTTGCCAACGCGTTGTCTCGAATCATTTCGGCTGGCCAACGGTATCGCGATGCTCTCGCGAGCAACTCGTTCCTTGGGTCTGTTCGAACTAGTGCGGCATACACAGCAGGGCTCTTCGGCGTTGAGCGTTGACGATAGGTCGCCGACATTACCATTTGCTTCAGCAGCCGTTTGACGTTCCATCCGTTTTCGATGAAATCCGCCGCCAACCAATCGAGCAATCGAGGGTGCGTCGGTTGGGCTCCCTGACTTCCAAAATCTTCCGGAGTGCGAACGAGCCCTTCGCCGAAACACAGTTTCCACATGCGATTGACCGCCACTCGAGCAGTCAGCGGATTGTCGCGGTCGGTCAGCCATCGCGCGAGCCCTAGCCGATTGCGTGGTGCATCTTTCGGGAACGGCAACAGCGACGCAGGCGTGTCAGGAAAGACCTCGTCCGTCGGCTCATCGTACCTGCCTCGATTGAGCAAATACGTTTTGCGACGATTTTCCATGTCACGCATCACCATGATCTCTTCCAAGCCATTGACTAAATCGTTGTGCGATTGGTGGGCTTCACG
>JAGQPC010000306.1 GCA_020426925.1 Planctomycetales bacterium
ATCAAGATGCCGAATACTACGGGACGATGATCGTCGATCCCGCTGTGTCTAGCGAGATTCCGATTCTGCACTGGTTTGTCGAGGACGAACGCCGAGCCGGGCAGGAGGCGGGTACTCGAGCATCGCTGTACTTCAATGGTGAGTTCTACGACAACGTGTACGTTAGGCAGCGAGGCGGTAGTACGCGTAATAATTCCGTTGGAAAAACGAACTTCAAGTTCGACTTCAAAGGTTCTCAGTTCCGCTTTGATCCCGCATACGCGCGAGTTGAAGAGTTCAACATTAACAGCACTGCCAGCGACAAGGCTTACATACGGCAACCGATGTCGTTCGAAGCCTATTCGGTTATGGGCACTCCAAGTTCCATTTCCTTCCCGATGCACGTGCAGCGCAACGGTGAATTCTACGGGGTATTCGCATTCATTGAAGAGCCAAGCGAGGAAATGCTTGAGCGCGAAGGGCTCGATCCAAATGGCGCACTCTACAAAATGCGAAACGAGTTCACATCGGCCGGAGGAAACGACAAAAAGACTCGCCGTGAAGAGGATAATTCTGATCTGGACGAGTTTGTCCGAGGCATCACGCGACAGGAAGGCGAAGCTCTCCACAACTACATCTTCGATACCGTCGATATTCCGGCCGTGTTGAACTATCTAGTTGCGACGGTGTTGGTCCACCAAAACGACAATCCGCACAAGAACCACTTTATCTACCGCGATACCGAAGGCAGTGGCGAGTGGATGTTTCTCCCTTGGGACAATGATTTGACTTGGGGTTCGAACTGGACGGGGAATTCGTTCCTGGACATTATCTATGCGGACATGGACGAAATCCGTGAAGGGCCGGTTCCGTCCCACGACCTTTCCGTTATTCATCCTTCTCATCCGTTCGTCAACAATCAGTATCATCGCGAGTGGAACAATCACTGGAATCGTTTGATGGACGCGGTGCTCAACGATCCGACGACTCGAGAAATGTATTTGCGTCGATTGCGCACCGGTATGGATCTGTTCATGGGTGCTCCAGGCACAACCGACAGCTACTTTGACCAACGGCTCGACGAACATGTCGCCACGATGACAGCCGACGCGACTCTCGATTACGCAGCGTGGGCCAATCCGTGGAAATGGGGAGAAGATCAGTCGTTCCAGCAGGCGATCGACATCATCAAAACCGAATACTTGGAAGTTCGGCGCCAGCATCTGTATGAAAATCACAGCATCGATCGTATCGGCCAGAACGACTTTACTGTCCTGGTCGAGCAAAACGCCGTGGGCAAGTACTTTGTTCCGAACGACGATTCGCTCGGAACGACGTGGACGAGTGTTGATTTCGACGACGCAGCGTGGCAAGAAGGCCAAGCCGGTTTTGGCTTCGACGATCGAGATCGATTATCCGAGCACATCAAGACCGTGGTCAATCCTCGTGACACAATCGAGGATGGGACGTCGCTGTTTGTTCGCATGCCGTTCAACGTTGACGACGCGGCCGGAGTCAGCAAACTATTGTTGCAGTTGCAGTACGACGATGGCGCCGTGATTTTTCTGAATGGGACGGAGATTTTGCGGCTTGGTGTCGCTGACGATGACGCGTTAACCTACAACTTGCGGCCCAGTCCCCGTGGTGCAGGAGCCGAGCGTTTCGTAAACCTGAACCTGGACAAGCACGCTGGTGTGCTGCAAACCGGAAAAAACGTATTGGCAATTCAAGCCCTCAACCGACAGTCCAGCACCAGCGATGATCTTTTGATCTCGCCAATTCTAATTGAAGGCTTTTTCCCAACGGTCGAAATCGCCGGCATTCCGCACGGCCAGGTAGGAAACCCAACCATCCGGTTCGACGCGGCGAACTACGATGCCGATCCGGTCAGTGGCGATCAGGATGAGGAATACATTAAGCTCGACAATCCCAACGATGCCGCTGTCGACATATCTGGTTGGCGGATCACTGGAGGGATCGAGCACGTTTTCAAACCGGGCACAATTATTCCTTCGAACGGCTCCATATATGTTTCGCCGAACGTCAGGACTTTCCGTGCTCGAGAAACCGGTCCGTCGGGTGGCCAAGGACTATTTGTCCAAGGCAATTACGAAGGGCATCTTTCCAATCTTGGCGAGACGTTGAAGTTGCTGGCGGAAGATGGTAGCGAAATGGATACGCTGACAACGCCGGCGAATCCGTCCGACCTGCAGCAGTTTTTGCGAGTTACAGAACTGCACTACAATCGCGCGGGGCTCGATGACTCCACGCAGTTTATCGAAGTGCAGAACATTAGCGCTGACCAAACACTCGATCTGACTGGAGTCACGGTTTCTGAAGGTCCTCGGACGCCATTTGTATTGGCCGACGGTACGACGCTCGCACCCGGCGCGTTCTTGGTAATCGCCAGCGACCCGTCTGCGTTGTTGGCAACGCATCCAACCTTGGATGCTTCATCGGTAGTTGGACCATTCGACGGAAATCTCAGCAACCAAGGCGAACGAATTAAGATTGACGATTCGAGTGGTAATACAATCGTCGAGTTTGTCTATGCGGATGGAGATTTCTGGCCCGAAAGTGCGGACGGCGCAGGTTCATCGTTGGTTTTGATGGACGCGACGGCGATCAGCACCGAAACTTACAGCAAGCACTACAGTTGGCGCGGAAGCGTTGAGTTTGGAGGCTCGCCAGGTTCGCCCGCCGCTTTGCCAAGTCCAATCGTCATCAACGAAGTTGTGACCAACAACCGAGGAGACAATCCCGCCCCAGACGCGATTGAGCTCGCAAACTCATCAACCGATCCTGTCGATGTGAGCAGCTGGTTCTTAAGTGATTCCAGCGACAATTTGCTCAAGTTCCAGATTCCGAACGGAACGATTATTCCGCCAGGGGGCTACGTTGTCTTTGACGGAACTCAGTTCAATCCAAATCCCGAGAATCCCGGCACGAACGACTTCGCGCTCAGCGGCTCCAACGGCGACGACGTGTGGCTGTCGATTTCTGACGGACAAGGAAGCGTCTTGCACATCGTCGACGACGTGCATTTTGGCGCGACGCTTGTCGGTGAATCGTTTAGTCGCTGGCCCGACGCCGCTGGACGACTCGCTCGAACGGCTGCAACAATCGGTGCCGAAAACTCTTCGCCGATTCTCTCGTCAGTGGTCATTACTGAGGTCCAGTACAATTCGGGACCGCTGTCCGCTGCTGCTGTTTTAGCATTCGACGGCGTTGAAGCTCGTGATCTGGAATTCGTCGAGATCACAAATCTCCAGTCTGAAGCGGTCGATCTGTCGAGCTGGCGACTTCGCGGTGGCATCGATTTCGAATTCGATCCCGGATCGATGGTGGGGGCTTCCCAATCGATCGTCGTCTTGCCGTTCAATCCGCAGAACCCAGCGAACGCTTATCGCTTGGACGCGTTCGTTGCTCATTACAAGCTCGATCCGTCCGTCGTGTTGGTCGGTGGTTATCAAGGTCGGTTGAGCGATTCGGAGGATCGTATTGAACTGCTCAGCGCGGGCGAAGTCGACGACGGCTTCACGCCCAGCATCCATGCCGACGAGGTGCTCTATGATGATCTCGCACCATGGCCAGCGAACTCGGACGGCACAGGCTTGTCGTTGCATCGCGTGAACTCGGCCGGATATGGTGACTTCGCGGCAAATTGGGCGGCTCAAGAACCGACGCCAGGTTTCTATTCGCAAGTTTCAGTTCGAGGCGACTACGACAACGATGGTGTGTTGAGCGAAGCGGACATCACCGCGTTCTGCGGAGGCTTCCAGCAAGCGGACTCTCGTTTCGATCTCGACGGCGACGGAAGCGTCGGTGCGTCGGACCGTCAGCTGCTCATCTTCGACCTGTTTGGCTCGACGTTTGGCGACGTGAATTTCGATGGTTTTTTTGACTCGAGCGATTTGACGCAAGTCTTCCAAGTAGGCGAATACGAAGACGGCATCGAAGATAATTCGACGTGGAGTGAAGGTGATTGGGACTGCGACGGCGATTTCACCACTCGAGATTTCGTGCTCGCATTCCATTGGCAGACGGGCGGTTTCGCTGCAAAACCGCGTAACGCCGTAAACGAATCCGCAGTCGCCGCAGCGATTTCGCCGGTTTCGTCGGCGACGGAAAAAGCTCGGCCGTCAGTTCAAGATTCCGTGAAGCGCAGCGATCGTGAAGTCCGAGTCCGCGAGTTGTCGACCCAAAACGTCGACACGTTATTCGCCAGCTGAACGTAAGGATGTAAGTGAACTCACATGGCCAACTCACGATCTAGCGATACCGCAGCTGTCATAGCGGCGATCCTTGTGCTGGTTTTGTTGCTCGCTGCTGCGGGTGGCGTGTTTATGTGGATGGTGTACCAGCGTCAGTCAGCGATGGTCCAAGCAGAACGAGCCATGGCGCAACAAGCGAGACTCGTAGCGGAAGAATCTCGCGCGGTAGCAGAACAACGTTTGGTCGAAGCCTCCGCGCAGGCGGGAGCCGATGTCTCACAAAGCGTCGATTCGGAAGTGGTTAACACTGCGATACAAAACGTACTGGAAACGCAGCAACAGGCTTGGAACGCAGGCGACATCGATAAGTTCATGGAGTTCTATTGGAAGTCTGACAATTTAACGTTCAGCTCAGGTGGCAAGATCACTCGAGGCTGGCAGAGCACTTTAGAAAACTACAAGACGCGGTATCCATCGGTCGCCGAGATGGGACAGCTCACTTTTGGCGACTTGCAAATAACTTTGCTTGGCAGCGACGCGGCGTTGGTGCTCGGCGAGTGGCATCTCAGCCGAGAATCGCAGGGCGTCGAAGACGTCGGCGGAAAGTTTTCGCTGGTCTTGAGGCGAATCGACGATCAATGGCTGATCATCCACGACCACACATCCCGTAGTGAACAGCCCTAATCTGACCGCTTGTTGATCTGTTTCGCTTTCGTTTGCACAGAACAAGCTGCAAAATTCGCCCGTTCGCGATTAGACTCAATGCAGCGCAGTACTGGCTCACCCAGGTCCTGCGAGGCCGCATCCGTTCTTACGCCGCATCCTGTCGATACCTTCTTGCTCCTTGCGCAGGGAGTGCGGTAACGGAGGCGTGCTGGTCACGGCCACTGATCGGACGCCAGCCCAAAGCGATCGCTTGATCGCTTTGAGAATTACTGCGAGTCAGGATCACGGTAGATTCTGGTTGCGAGCACGGTCTTTTGCTTCCCCGCAGCAGCAAAATACCACTGGTTGCTACCCAACAGGGCGCACGGATGTCGCCCTCGCGTGGTGCACCAGTCTTTCTATCTATCCTCTGCGTGGAAAGACGCGCCATCGTGAACTTGCTACTTAGTCTCCGCGGCTTCGAGCCACCCGTTATGCCTGTGAATCAGCGGAATTCACAGTGGCACGAATGTCTCAATCCTTCCACCTGCGATTTCCAATCCTTAACTTTCTTTTCGATCGTTACCGTCGACGTCGACCGAGTCCCACCAGCGCGAGCCCGCCAATCGAAGCGAGAGCGAGTGTTCCTGGTTCTGGCACCTGTGTCACCGTGATTCGCGCGATTGCGGTGTCGGCACCGAACGCTGAGGAAATCATCTCGCCGTTTGCCGTTTCGGTTCCAATGAATTCGTCGAGCCCGGAGTGCATCGCGATCATGCCGCTGTCATCCACGCTGTCACCGCCAAGCGCGGAGAACGCGGCGCCACCCATCTTATTGTTGACTTCAGAGCCGGCGTCCCAAATGTCGCTGCCGTTGATCGTAATTGTCAGCGGTCCAGCGAAGTTCCCGTTCATATCAAACAGCTTGTAAGCCATCGGGTCGTCGTTGCCGAAGAACGCGTCGTTTGACGGAATGATCATAGACGCGAAGCTAATGTATCCATTGCTCGCCGGATCGACCGTGAACATTGCACTCGCCGTGCCACCAAACGCGCTTCCACTGGGGCCGAACGGAGTCCCAGGTGCAATCGTGCCATCAACACCGTGTCCGGCAAAACTTGCAGAAAGCGGAGCCGTGTCACCGCCTTCTGCGATCGCTTCGATTGCGTCACTTGCGGTCCCGCCAGCGTCGAACGGGTCAAAGGTTCCGTCGTGGAAACCGACCCAAGTAGGAGTGAAAAACAGTCCGCCTGGCGGCTGCAGGTTTTCCACCGTCACCATAAGTTCGGTAGCGTGAGAAGTTGCGGCAGCAGCGGCAACGATGATGGCGGTGATCTGGAAGATTCGTGTTCGCATGGGAAGGTGTCCTCTTTACTCAGAAAAAGTTGTGCGTCTTGGAGCAGGTCAAACGGGTTCGCCCCAACCTGTTACGAGCCATTGGTCGAGCGGGCGAAGAGAACATTACGAAGAATTCTGGCGACACCGACGAATTCTTTGCTGGCCTCGTTTTTCCGCGAAAAATAATGTCACAGCATGTGTGGCAGCCCACTGCGACTGCAAAAAGTGCGAAACGAGGCCTCCCTGTGCTCGACACCGGAGCGGTCGATTTCACGATATATCCGCGATCGCTTTGGACGTGGCTGCATCATTCGATTGGACCGAACCGTTCGCGACACAACAATGAATCGAGTTTGACGATGTCAACGATTGTCGGCCCAAAAGTTGGCGTTATCACCTTCGGTGCGAACTCTTGACTGTCCTAGCCGTAAGGTTGTCGTGTTACAATGCACGTTCTGCTCATACCGCGTTTGGGGTGTGTTCGACCTAGTCAGGCGAATCGCCCGAGGCCGCGGCTATATCGTCGGAGAATGAAATGCTAACCACGGATCGCCCGAGGCACCGGTCCACCGCTGTTCTTTTGTGCGTACTCGGCGTACTTTGCGTGTTGTGCCAGTTGAATGCAGCGCGAGCTCAGCAGGCTCCTGCTGTTGGCGACATGATTTCAGTTCCAGAACCGTTGACCGATTCTGATGGCAATCAAATCGCAACGCTGAATCTGTTCAATCTAATCGTTAGCGGTGGATTCTTAATGATCCCGATCGGCTTAATGTCGATCGTAGTAATCACGTTGGTTTTTGAGCGATTGATCGCGATGCGCAAGCAACGCGTGATGCCGACAAGCTTGGTCGCCGGACTTGCAGAATTGGCTGCTGTCCCCGGAGCAATGGACCCTCGGCAAGCGTTTCGGCTGTGCCAAGAAAACCCCTCGGCCACGTCGGAAGTGATTCAGGCCATGCTGCTAAAAATTGGTCGACCGCAAAGCGAAGTGGAGTCCGCTGTTACCGAATCGAGCAAGCGCGAGGCATCGCGCATGTATTCCAACGTCAGGTGGCTCAATCTGGCTGCGGCCGTTACGCCGTTGATCGGGCTGTTAGGCACAGTGTGGGGTCTGATCCAAGCTTTCTTTCGAACGACGCAGTTGGGAGCAACGCAAAACAAAGCAGATTTTCTGGCCGAAGGAATCTACGTAGCGCTGGTGACGACGCTCGGGGGGTTGGCCGTAGCGATTCCTGCCGCGATATTTGCTCACTATTTCGAAGGGCGCATACAGAACATTTTCCATCGGATCGACGAACTTGTGTTCAATCTCTCGCCACAAGTAGAACGCTTTGAGGGGAGGATGCGAGTTAGTCCTCAAACGTTGTCCGGGGTCGATCTGGAGGAGATCCCACGTCCGT
>JAGQPC010000307.1 GCA_020426925.1 Planctomycetales bacterium
CGGACAAAATCGTCGCGGTCGACATCGTGTCCTGAGATTCCGTCATCGACGTACCAGCGGACGATCTGGTAATCGTGGGCGCTGGCGTATTTTGTGATTTCTTCTCGTTGAATGTCGATCGAATCGGCTTGTTTATCGTCCGTCGACCGACGAATGTAACCGGCTGCTCTTTTCATCTTGAAATTCCGGGCGGGTGATCCTTATCAGCAAGGGTTTTAAAGGATCAACCGTGAGATCATCAAGGTGGCGATGTTTCTTTGCGATCGTCCTTCGAATCCGAGCGTCTAGCGTCCAATTCCAATAGAAGTTGTGCAATTGCCTCAAGCGACCGATCGCTCAGTCGCCCAGGCACTACATCAAATTCCACGTCGTCAGACGCTTGACTTCGCTCTTCCGCTTCGCACATCAATTTGCCGTCCCTGCGCCCCTACTGAGCGTTTTCTTGTAATTGCAGGGCGAACCGATTGCGGCTACCCGGGGTACTGCCTCGATAGCGACCGGACATCGAGTTACCGATCATCTGCCCTTCGTACTTCCCAGTTTGGTCCAGTCGAGTTCCCGCGGGGACGTAGTTGGCTTGCGACTGAATGACAACTTTGCCTTGGTTGCTGCTGCCTCGGCATGTCGAAATGGCTCCCCACTCAAGGACGCTTCCGCCGGCATCACCCACAGCATCATGCGTAACAGTTCCCGTAAATGCGTTTCCCGTCACAGATTGGATTTCAAGCGTCAAATAGAACGTGGTTCCCCCTGACCCCACTCCTGATCCCGTCCAGCGCTGACCAGCTGCTAACCCGCTGGGCTTTGGCTTCGTGACGGTGCTTGGCGTGTTGTTGGGAACAACGACTTGTCGCCTCTTCCTCACGCTTGCGCTGGCTGGGCGTCGCGACGTCGCTGGTGGTGTTTTTGGTTGCTGGGATTTTGTTGTCAGGCCAACCAATTGTGTGACCAGTTTTGATGTTTCTTCTTTGCGGTCGCCCAAACGAGTACTCACATTTCGTAGGTTGCTCCTAAACCCATCGATTTTCTCGACCAAGAGACGTAGCTTTTCTTCCAATGCACGTTGCCGATCGATCGCCTCGATGCTGGGTAGCTTGTGAGCCACAAACCGGCGGAGAAACAATCGCACACGGGAAATGTAGTAAAGTGACCCCTCGAGCTCTGCGAAGGACAGTGGTTGCTTGCCTTGTGTATCGACGCCCTTGGCAAACGCGTCCCGGATATCAGCCGTCTTCAGATAGTCGTCGACAATTTCGGCAATGCCAGACTCTTTTCGTTCTTCCTCGGCAAACTTTCGCCAGGCCACGGCTGCCTGTCGAAAGTCATCAGCAGCACCGGACATCTCGGCATGGAAGTTCTTGCTCGTCTCAACGACTTTTTGATACTCGTCGGGCAGAGAGCCGGCGACTTCGATCAGCTCTTGTGCCTGTTCCTGCAGGTCCGTGATTCTTCGATAGCTGTCGGTGTCGAATGTCGTGACACTGGTGAGCTTGGATTCAAGTTCGTCGATCGCGTTTTCCAACGACACTTGACTCGATTCGACACTTTCGAGTCGTTTCTCGGCTTTCGCGATAGCAGGGTCGACAACGCTTGACTCAGCACCGACCGCGAAGTTGCTGACCGCCGCCGCGATCACCATGTGAACGATGGCTAGGCTGGTGTTTGTTTTCTTCATTTTCTTACTCCGATTTACTGCGAGTCCTTAGTTTGTCGATCACCACCGTGGGATCGACGTTAGCTGGCTTTTTGAAATTCCATTGTTCGGTTTCGGCGGATGACGCCATGTCGATGGCTCTCGAACCGCCAACAGCGGTTTCAGTCCAATCGATGCTGGTAAGCACCACGACAGCCATCAGCAAACAGGCCGCGAAGACGGTAACTCCCCAGCTCTGCAGCTTGGGTTTCGCAGTTTTCGCCAGCGAACGAATTTTGGTCTTCGCGGCTGCTAGAATTGGCTGTGACTTCAGCGTGGTGGGGACACGCGATGTCATTGGTGGCTTGGACGGATCGTCACGAAGAGTCGACAGGTGAAACAGTGTGTCTGCCCATTCTTGAGCGGTCGGTCGCAGAGCGCGGTTTTCCCGTTTGTGGCCGTCGACGAAGCATCGTTCGAAGAGGGCGCGCAACTCGGGTTTCACGAATCGATACGGCTCGGCATGTGTCGGCGGCAAGTAGTCTCGGCAGTTCGATGAAAACGGAAACACGCCACTGGCTGCTCGCTCGCGTGGGTTGAGGCCCACGCCAGAACCGACAAATTTTCCAGCAAACGGATCACAGCCTTGCGTAATTTGGAAAAGCGACACGCCCAGCGACCAATCATCGCTGTAGACATCGCGATCTTTGATCGTATCCGCCCAGTTTCGTACGCCGACGAAGTGTGGCGGTTGGTAGGCCGGCTTTGCTACCTGACATCCAAAAAGGATCCCCTGATAATTAAACTGGCAGCTTGCAGCATCGATCAGCACGGTTGGCCCGCGGCGCGACACGAGCAGCTGCCCCGGGTGAAAATCTGGAAACAAAACAGACTGACTGTGTAGCTCAGCCATGATCAGCGCGGCGTCGTAGGCAAACCGACGCAACTCTTTCGCATCGGCCCATGCCGGTCGGGTTACCGGTGTGATAGCCGAAGCCATTTCAACGTAATCGCCGCCAAAATAGTCCTGCAGGTAGCCGACGACCTTACCACGCGCATCTTCGACAATGTCCTTGGGCCAGGCCAGCTGTCCGCGCAACACAGGCAGCGGAGCTTGAATCATTGCCTCCAAGCGATTCCCGAGATCAAGCGGAACGGGCGGCCTAAAAATCTTCGCAGATAGACCGCTCGTTCCGTCGATCAAATGATTTGCACCCTCCCCGCCCGGATTTTGGGCTGGGAGAAGCGTGATCTCTCTGGCTGCGTGGCGGAGGAAAAACCTCATTCGTGCTCGTCCTCGTCCGAATTCTCGTACTCCAATAGGAGCATTTCGTAGACGAGCGCATCGGACTCGATGGCCACGACCGAATGTTGCGACATCGATCGACAAAGCGCGGCGAAGAGAACGTCGAACTTCATCGCGTCGACGGGAATAGGCACACGGTCGAAGATATGTTCGAGCGGGCCAAGGTGCATGCCTTTGATCAACAGAGGAATAAACTCAATCTCCTCGGAGTCTTCCATTTGGCCGATCTTTTGTTTTGCAGATTCCAACTCGGCGAGATCACTAGCCTGACCATCGGAAAGCACGACGCAGACGGTCCTGACAACGTGAATACCGTCTGCCCTTTGCATTGCCCGTCGCTGTTGCGTCATTTCGATCGTCGTGCTGAGCGCCGCCCCTAACATCGTGTAGCCACCACCGGAAAACGCTGGCTGCGGCTCCTGATAGTGCGGTGGCGGCGCAAAGTCGCGAAACTGTACCCTTGAACTAAAGTCACAGACTGCGATTTCAAGACTCTGCCGTAGGCCTATCGAGTCCGTGCATTGATGCACCATGTTTTCAAAAGCCTGATCCATGGCCTGCTTGTATTTTTCCATGCTTCCTGACCAGTCGCAGACCAGCACGAGATGCCCCCGGTCAGCGAGATTGTGCGTTTCGTAGCTCCCTGGAATGACTGTGAGTTTTGTGGACATAAAACTGCTCCTACTTGAGTTGAAAAAAAATGAATAGGCAAAGAACGAGTCCAAAACAAACCCAGCGCCCTGTGGTGTTAACGCTGTACGCTTGCAACAACTCGTCGAATCCGTCACTGTTCATGGTCGAAACTTTTTATGCGTGGTTTTAGGTTCCGGCGGCCGCGTCTTTGGTCGGGGCGGAGCCGGAGCATGTCCACCTTCGAGGTCCAGCTCATCTCGGATCGCCGTAAGCCCGAGCCGCTCAAGATCATCATCATTCCACGGTCGGAGCGATCCTTTGGGCGCATCAACCGTGTGAGGAACACGCACATCTTGCGTGAGGTCAACCGGTTCGTCGCAGTACCAGGTGCCAAGCTCCGAGTTGGCGAAGATGCCGGGCACAAAATCGGGAGAGATTGTTTTTCCCTGCCCGAGCGTCATGAACTCGGTTGGTTCGATCGAGACCTGCCAATTCCGCTCGTTGCCGACGACTTGGCCAGACTGGTTCAGCTTCGAGCGGACCTCTTCAAATTTCCCGATCCGGCGACTCATCCATTCTGCAGTGGCCGGACTGTTCGTTCGCAGAAAAGCCAGCGTGTGAAACTCATTGACAATCGCATCGAGCTCATCCTGCTTGGGAAACCATTTGGACATCGCCTCCCGACTCTGAAAGACGTAGCAAAGGACTCCCCCATAATCTCGCAGAGAAGTTGCCGCAGTAACGAGCTCGAGCTTGCCGGCACGCGGCCCTTCGTCGACGGCGATAATCGTCCGTCGCAGATCCTTTGCTTTGCCAATTGACTGCTTCGTCGGCCCATCTAAGATCAACTGCGTTGCTCGTTTGACGATCGCCGCAATCAAGCGCTCGTGCGATTCGCCCGCAGAGGCCTGCGTGCTCACCAGCAACGCAAAATTGCCGCTACACCACTCGGTCAGGCTTACCGTTCGAGTTGGGTGATCGTTCTCGATGTGAGACCACGCCTCTGCGACAGAAAGGTAGACCGCCACCTTCGTATCCAATGTGCTATGTACGTCGGCGAATGCCTTTGGATTTTTGGAGTACGTCCCGAGGATGTCAGCCGATTCGGGAAACAAGCTGAGGATGGCGGACAATCGCGTCGACGAGCGCACCGCAAAAAATATGTCCGAAAAACGCCAACGGTCTCCGAGCAGAGTGAAGGCTAGAATTACGCCGTACAGTAGCCGCCGCGCTCCATCACGAAAGTAAGGTTGCGACTCTTGACCGTCGTCCGGTATCAGGATGTAGCACAGCTCGCGGATGTGTTTTGGTTCGCGAATATCTTCCGAGATGCGCCAAACAAACGAGCGACCGTCACCGGGGCTCATCAGTTTGACCTTGTATGATGGAAGGAGGCGAAGCAGAAATCCGTAAAGTTCGGACTTGGGATCCACGATGATCGCACGCCAATCCTTGAATTCTGCAATGCGAGGCATCAAATCCTGGAGCCAGCGACGAAAAATGATCGTCTTGCCCGAACCAACGGATCCGACAATCAAAAAGTTCTTGATCAAATGTGAAATGTCGAGGTCGATGCCGCCCCATCCGACGCGCAGTTCAGAGCGAGTCCTTTGACCATAGACTTCTCGCAGCAGCGAGACCGGTTTTAGGCGAACACCGTACGTTCCCAGTGCAAACCGCGGCTTACCCAACGACTGGTATTTTGATTCTCGCTGCTCCGTCCTGATCCAGACGAACACCGACACCAATAGAGTGCTGTACCACGCAAGTCCAGGTGCGATTACTGCGACCGCCAGCAAGCACATCGCGATTTTCAAGTTGATGACGATTGTTCGTAGCAGGAACAACAAGTATCGCCGCTTAGAGTAGAGCGAAATGTCAATCCAGCGTGGCAAAGCCAATTCGAAGCGAAATCGAGCTACCGCCTCGTAAGCCATCGACCAGAAGATTGCCAACGCCGCGACCGATATCGTTGGCAACGCACCGTGGTCATTCATCCACTGATTGATGTCACGATCGAACTTCACGATGGAGAATATATGTAACGCGGTGCGGAAAAGCATTGTGACCGCGGCAGCCGATTCGTCGCCCGCGAATACAGCAAGAATGTGCATCGCAGCGAAACTCACAGCTGACGGCAGGACGAACGTTGCTACAACGTAAACCCATTCGTCTACCGACTGTTGAGCCTGCGACAATCCTCTTATTGTGGTTGGATTCATGACCGCTCCTGAAAGTACTGCGAGATCGGATCGATACTTCGATCAATCTCATTTCGTCGGGAAAACACCGGTTCGCGTAGCAGATGGCCAAAATGCACTGCCGCCGTGAGCTGGTCGGTGTAGATCGCCACACGTTTGCAATTCAATTCGTTGACCAGCTGCGGGGCAGCATTCGTCGAATCGGGAAAAATGCATGCCTGATAGAGATCTAGTTTTTCTGCACGCTCAAAAGTCGTTGCGTAGCCGAGCGAGATGCTCGGATATTCGCTCAAGGAGACATGGACCAAGTTAGCCGCGCAACTGTGTCTATCTAAGAACAGCGAAACAGTTTTTGTTTCGCGGTCGACGGCCACGACGTCCGCCAGATCGCCGTCGCGTAGCACGTCATGGTCGGCAAAGCACTGCACGCGGTCACCGGTGTGCAGCACACAATCGTGATGCACCAGCCCAATTTTCTGTCTGGCTGGTTCAATCGACCTCGTGTTTTCTTGCACCGTCAGGTTGATGCGTCGTGCTTCGTGCGCATCGGCTACTAAAACGATCTTCTCCGAGAGCGATACCTCTGCCAGCTTGGAAAAATCTGCCACCATGTTCTCGCGGGCTTTCGATTTGTTCACGGCGGTTGAAATATTGATCACTTTGCCGTCACTGACGCGGCGCAATAGATGGTCGTGAAAGACTCGCTGCTCTTTCCTGTAGAGCTGGTCGACGTACTGGCGGAGCGAGGCGTTTTCGGCCTTCATTTGGTCCAACTCGTCTCGCAGCGTGCCGCTATTAATCCGCGCAAAAAATGTTTGCTGGTTGGCGGGCGAAACCCGGTTTCCGTTGATCGCAACTTCGTCGCCGATCACGGGCATCTTCTTTTCCGACCAGGTGAACACTCCGGCGTGCTTTTCGTCTTCGATGGTGGCTTCGAGCTTGCTCGAGGCGTGCCCAACGCAATCGATAACACCACGCGAATGTTCGTCGTTTGCGTAGCGGACTGTCACTTGCCAGGTCATGGCTGCACCTCCCTCTCCTGGCCGTTGTCTCTGTGAATATCCGTAGCAAGGCGTTTTCTTCTGTCTGCGATTAGTTGTTTTTGTAATCGCTCCAGCTTTTCGCCGGCGCTCGCTTGATCCGCGTAGCCATAGATGATTTGAGACTGCGACGCCTTCACAAGTGCCGCCTGCTTGTTTTCGAACCCACCGCCCAACAACACGTAGCTGTTTTCGCATTCGCTCGATTGCCAGGTTGTCACCGCGAATCCGCGCGTCACGTGCTTGTAACTGTCGAGTGGAATCGTCGCTGTATGTCCCGAATCGAGCCGAACGCGAATCGCATTTAGGCGTCTGGATACGCTTAGTAACGTCCCAAGTTCTCCTGCGGAAATGGCGTATCGTTTGTTTCCTCGCTCGCACAGAATGCGATCACCTTCACAGACTTTTTCTCCGGAAGGAAGGATGATCGAGTCGCCGTGATTGCCGAGTTCCGAGCGTACTTTGCGGCTGGCGAGGTCATTGAGCCGTTTGGCCTCCGCCTTGGAATTCGCGACGATAAGATTCGCAGCAGGGTTACGACTTCCGCCGTTGCTGTGCCAGTCAGCTACGAGTCGCTCCATTGCCTCCGCTCGCGTTTTTGCAATTTGCAGCCTACCGGCATTCGCCAGATCACGTAGCAGCTCCTCTGATTTTCCAGATCGAATTTGTTCAACCGGTTTGCTGCCGCGTGTGAGCTGCGCCTTACGAAGATCGCTGCAGAGTCGACCGAAAGGTGCACCACGTTCGATCGAATGGATGAGCTGAGAGTCTCCTGACAGCACAAGCTTGGCGCCAGCGCGCTTCACGTGAGTTAGAAGCGAGCCAAGGTCTTGGGTGCTCAGCTGTTCGGCCTTGTCTACCAGGACGATCGTTTTGGCGTCTAGCAACTTTTTCCGTTGCCACGGATAAAGTCCGATGTAACGCCCAGCAGCTTCCCGGACGATCTGCTTGACGGTGTGTTTTGCTCCGGCCGTCAGCGAGGCATCTTGTTCCGCCCGCCAGAGAAGGCTGCCAAGAGTTATGGATGGGGCACCTGTTTGTTTCTCAAACGACTGCGTGGCGCGTGCGCTCGGCGATGTGCCGAGCACTGTGTAGCCACTTGCTTCCCAAAATGATGTCGCTTTCGTCAGTACGGGAAGCCGCTCCGATTTCTGCCCATCGAGAATGCAAACCTGCCCGGAATCACAAACGAGATATCGCAGAGCGTTGTGCTGCTCGCTCCCATCACCATTGCGCAGCCTAAACCAATCACGAACAGCCCCCATCGAGCCGATCGAAAGCCGGGCGGTGATTCCGGCCGTCGTCAGCTGGTGTGATTTTCCGCTAGCGAGTGCATTCGCCGTTGCTACGATTGACTGCTCTTCTGCCAATATGTCCGGTGTTGAAAATTGCCGTTGCCCCTTTAGTTTTCCCACAGGTGTGACACGGCCTGACGCGTCGAGTTGATGCTCAACAAAACGCGCAACTTCCGCTCCAGAAACGCCTTTGGCGAC
>JAGQPC010000308.1 GCA_020426925.1 Planctomycetales bacterium
CTGAAGCACTGCCGACAGGAATCGATGTGGAAGCATTAAAAGCTGACCTGAAAGTCGACGGATCGTTGCTCGGCGGAGGATCGCTCGGCGGAGTTCGATTGCGTTACGAGTCGCCTGCGCGAAATGGTTATGCAGCGGGCGATGCGAACGGCGATTACTTCTTTGATGAAGCGGATCTCATTCGAGCGTTCGAGGCGCCACAGTTCGGCGTGTTGACCTGGGCCGATGGTGATTGGAACGGCGACGGTCAATTCAATTCATCGGATCTTGTAGCTGTTTTTTCTTCGGGCAACTATCGAATGGGGCCTTACGATGAACGAGCTACGACGCCTGTCAATAATCTCGTGCCCGTTTCTTTGGAGTCGACTGACGCCTTCGTGACGATTTACTATGACGATGAAACGGGAGATATCGTTGTGTCGCCGAACGAAGGCTTCGGTATCCTGACGACCCTGCACATGCGATCGATAAAGCAGCAATTTCAAGGTGTCTCTGCGGTCTCTATCTTCGATGTCGCCACTGCGGTGGATCAAGTACGCATTAACGGAGTTACGGGCGGTTTCGTGTTTCGAAACGTTTTGCCTCGCGGGCTGACGCTGGTGGAACTCGCATCAGATTTGCTCGTCGACGGAACTCGCAGCAACTTCCGCGGCGGCCAGATAGATCGATTCGCGGTTGCGTCGTTCCGAGATTTTGCTGGCGAAATTCCGTTCGACCATATGGATCCATTCAACACACCGACAGTTCCTTATTCACCAACGGTGCCAGAAGATTTCGCGAACGTGATTGTCAATTACGATCCAGAAACGGGAGACATCACCTTCGAAGCGAAAGATGGCCTCATTGCGTCGATGAAGATTTCTTCGAAAGATCGCATTTTGGTCGGAACGGAGGTTAACGATTACTCGACTGAGATTCCCGGGGCGTTCAACCGCGGTATGGTCGACACAGTGAATCGTGACGGCACATCGACTCTGTATTTCCGAGAGATGGCTCGTCGGAATCTTACTCGTGACGAAGTCGAATCGGATCTTACTTTCGATGGTTTGCTAGCGACACACGAAGCTGTGCAAGTCTCGCTAACATACGGCGATACAAAGGCCTGTCGCGAAAACGTGCGTACTGGTCGAGTGATCGGTGACGCGAATCTCGACGGTATATTTGATTCGAGCGATTTCGTGCAAATCTTCAAAGCCGGCGAGTATGAAGACGATATCGAAGGGAATTCGGTCTGGTCAGAAGGCGATTGGAATTGCGACGGCGAATTTGATTCGGCTGACTTCGTCTACGCGTACAAGTCATTTACTTTCGTGTAACAGACGAGGCATGCGATAGTCAGGTGAGTTTGGACCAGCAGCAGGACGGAGACTCTTGTCCAGTCTGCAGTTCAGGCTGTCCCTGTCCGGCGTCGGTTCAATCGCTGTTCTCTCTGAGACTGTTTGCGGCGAGTCGAGAGAGCTTGCGTATCTTATTGATCTGCTCGTGAACTCGCGTCATGCTGCTTGACCGTTGCCACGCAGAAACTCCGGACTTTCGCGTCGACTTAGATCGAGCCAACGGATCATACATATTACCACGGCGAGCGAAACATGTCGCCAGAATCACGCAATGTCGTCTATGCGTAATTGAGATTCACGGAAATGCACCCTAAAATCGTATCATTCTGTGCTCGACGTACAATCGAGCCGTCACGATTTTGAGTGTCGATGTTAACTCGCCTGGTATTGGATGGAGCGTGTAGATGAGTAATGAATATCCTGCTGCGGACGCCATTCGCAACATTTGCCTTTGCGGTCATTCTGGCTCGGGAAAAACAACACTATGCGAAAGGCTGTTGTTCGACACGGGCGTAATTACTCGTCAAGGAGCAGTCGAGCAAACAAACACCGTCAGCGACTTTACCGACGAAGAAAAACACCATCAACATTCGCTTCAGCCCAGCATGATGCATTTCACGCACGAAGGGCATCACGTTAATCTCATCGATACGCCGGGCATGTCTGATTTTATCAGCCATTCGATTGCCTGCTTTCCCGCGGTCGAGACAGTCTTGTTGGTGATCGACGCTGTCAAAGGGATCGAGAGTGAAACTCGGCGATTGATGCGGATCGCCGGCGAACGAAATCTGCCTCGAGTTATCCTCATCAACAAGATCGACGCGGAGGCCGAACTCGGAACATTGGTCGATCAGATTCGATCTACATTCGGCGATATTTGCTTGCCGATTAACATGCCAACTCCCGACCGAACTGCGGTCGTTGATGTGTTTGAAACGGATTCTCACGAGGAAACCGCGTTTAGCTCGGCAGAAGAAGCACACACAAAGATCGTTGACCAAGTTGTTGAAGTCGACGAAGAACTCATGGAAAAATATCTCGAATCCGGCGGCGCGTCGCTGGATCACAAGGCTGTGCATGACGCCTTCGAGCAAGCGTTACGTGAAGGACATCTTGTCCCGATTCTCTTTGCATCTGCTAAGACCGGCGCCGGAATTCCAAAGTTGTTGCATGTGATGGCTTCACTCCTTCCGAGTCCCATGGAAGGAAATCCACGTCCTTTTATGTGCGGAGAGGAACGACTCGTCACAGACTGTGATCCGAGCAAGCCCACGATCGCTCATGTATTCCGCGTAGCTACCGATAAGCATGTTGGCAAGCAAAGCGTGTTCCGAGTTCACCAAGGTGTCGTCACCGCTCGTTCGGAACTTTACGTCAACGATTCACGGAAGCCACTGCGAATCGGTCAGCTTACGAGATTGCAAGGCGCAGAAGCTGAAACGGCTCAAACCATTGGCCCAGGCGAGATTGGCTCTGTGGCGAAAATCGATGACATCCACTTTGATGCGGTATTGCACGATGGTAACTCTGGAGGTTCGGAACCGCCTCACCTGAAGCCGTTGGCCTTGCCGAGACCGATGTATGGATTGGCTCTGGAATTGAAGCGGCACGCCGACGAAACGAAATTCTCCAGTGCGATTCAGAAGCTGATGGACGAAGATCCTTGTTTGATCCTAGAGCGGATCGCAGCAACCAAGCAGACAGTGCTGCGTGGTTTAGGTGAGCTTCACTTGCGCGTTGTTTTGGAAAAATTGGAATCTCAATACGGCGTTGAATTGGAGACTTCACCACCGAAAATCGCCTACAAGGAATCGATTCAAGGCAACGCGGATGGCCACTACCGTCACAAGAAACAGTCAGGTGGCGCTGGTCAATTCGGTGAAGTCTACTTGCGAGTTGCTCCGTTGCCGGACGATCATGAAACCGGTTTCGAATTCGAAAATGCCACTGTGGGTGGATCGATTCCGAAGCAGTTCATGCCCGCGATTGAAAAAGGGATTCGCCAAGTGCTACGCGATGGGGCGGTTGCTGGCTATCCGCTATCTGGCGTGCGAGTCGAAGTGTACGACGGGAAACACCACGATGTCGACAGCAAAGAGATCGCGTTCGTCACGGCTGGTCGCAAAGCGTTTGAAATTGCGATCAAAGCCGCGCGGCCAGTGCTGCTCGAACCGATCGTCGATCTGGAAGTCTCTGTGCCCAGCCAATACATGGGCGACGTGACCGGCGACATTTCAACTCGGCGAGGTCGCGTGAACGACACGCAAGTGCTCGGTGACGTCACGGTCGTCAAAGCTAAGGCGCCGTTGAGCGAGTTACAGACCTACTCCACTCAATTGAAAAGTATGACTGCCGGTGCAGGCTCGTACAACATGGAGTACAGCCACGACGAGCCAACGCCACCACAAGTTCAGCAGGAAGTTGTGGCAGCTTACAAGAAGTCAGACGACGACGATTAATCGAAGCTGAATCTCGTTCTAGACACTTTTTCGCATTGACGCTGGAGCCGGTGTTTTTCGCCGGCTCCACCGACGCCCGGTGGACGCGGCAGGTGGCTGTAGTGGAAGTTGCTAAACTCCTACGCTGATGGGATCTTTAGCAAGATCCACTACGTGTGGTGTTGGCAAGAACCTGACTCGCTATTGACGCGACCTCACCTTCGTTTCTGCCATTCGTCGGTGCCGAAACGGGTTTCGACAATCTGCTGAATCAAATCACATTCACTGTCGGTAAAAGGTTGGGCATCGAATTGCAAGTTTTGGCGTTCCGATAGAAGCTGGCTCCAATCAGCGATGAGCTGTTCAAGTGGAATCTGCACCGACGTGATGTCACCGATGCCTGGAAGCTGTGGTGCGAATTCTGATCTTGAAAGCAGCACGCTGCCGTGTTGTACGAGCGCATTGGCGTGGCGCCGTTGAGCGCTCCCTGCGATCTTCGCGTTTTCCATCACAACATCACCAATCGATCGCCGAGTAAAACACAGAAAGGCATTGTTGTCTGCTTGCTGAGCGTCACCATCATCAGCTTTTCTGGCGTGAATGTTGTACGTGGCCAGTGTCTCGATCAGTGTGTCGTGAAAAATGTCGTAGATATCGCTCGCAGAAGATCGAACTCGGTCATCGATCGGTGTGATATAGGAATACGTAAGCTCATGATGGTGAAGTATGGCTCCTCCGCCTGAAGCGCGTCGAACTGCAGCACACGGTACACTCTCGCTGTGCTGAGCCCGGTCTGCGTATTTTTGAAAATAGCCCAGCGACAGAGTCGGAGACGACCAAAAGTAGAATCGCAGCGTTGGGCAGCCGACGGAAGGTGCGTTACGCAGGAGCCATTCGTCGGCAGCCATGTTGAACGCGCCACATCGGGGCTCGTCGAGAATCAGTCGACAGATCATGCGTCTCTATTCGGTCGCGGCCGGAACCCACTTCATGACAGGTGTCCGGGCAGCTTTGACTTCGTCTGGCCGGCAAATTGTCGTCGAGTGTGGTGCTTCGTGCAAAAGTTCCGGCGATTCCTCTGTTACTTTGAACAGTGTTGCCGCAAAAGCATCGAGCGTTTCTTTGCTTTCGGTTTCGGTCGGCTCGATCATCATGCCCTCCGGAACGTTCAACGGAAAATAGACTGTTGGTGCATGGAAGCCAAAGTCTAAAAGTCGCTTTGCCAGATCCATCGCAGTCACGCCTTTTTCCTTTTTTAGATTCGCGGCTGAGGCGACGAACTCGTGCATGCACCTGTCGCCATGCGGGACTGGCAGGATGTGTCGAACTCGGCTAAGCAAATAGTTGGCGTTCAGTACTGCGTTTTCCGCGATCGCCTTCAGGCCATCGGGACCATGCGTGCGAATGTACGCAAACGCTCGAACCAACACACCAACGTTTCCGAAGAACGAACGCACTCGCCCAATCGACTTGGGGCGATCGAAGTCGAGCTTAAACTTGTCGCCGTCCTTGACGACAACTGGCGACGGAAGGTATGGCCCGAGTTTCTCGCTGACGCAAATCGGGCCAGCGCCAGGTCCTCCGCCGCCATGCGGGCCACTGAATGTTTTATGCGGGTTGAAATGCATCATGTCAGCGCCGAAGTCACCAGGTCTCGTGATGCCAAGAATCGCGTTCATGTTCGCACCGTCTAGATAGATCAAACCGCCGACGGAATGAATCAAGTCGGCGATCTCTTGGACTTGTGCGTCGAACAGCCCCAGCGTGCTTGGGTTGGTAATCATGAAAACAGCAACCGACTCGTCAACATGCTTACGCAGTTCATCCATGTCGACGGAACCGTCTGCGCGGCTCTTGATCGAAATCGTATCAAATCCTGCCATCTGAGCACTTGCTGGATTCGTGCCATGAGCGCTGTCTGGCGCCAGAACTTTGGTGCGAGTCTCGTCAATGTCTCGGAAATAGGCCGCAGCAGCCATTAGCGCGGTGAGCTCGCCGTGAGCTCCGGCCGCTGGCTGCAATGAAACACATGGCAGGCCAGAAATTTCCGCGAGGTCATGCTGCAACTCGAACAGCAACTGCAACATTCCTTGGATCGAATCATCCGGTTGGTATGGATGAACTCCGGCAAACCCAGGGAGCGACGCGAGACGCTCGTTCCGCTTTGGGTTGTACTTCATCGTGCACGATCCAAGCGGATAGTAGTGCGTATCGACCGACATGTTCAGTGTCGACAGGTTTGTGAAATGGCGCACGATGTCAGGTTCGGCGATTTCCGGCAACGACGGAGTCGAATCCGCGATTGCATAATCGGGCAGCAACGATTCGACCGGCGATTCAGGCACGTCGCACTCGGGCAAGACAGCCGTGCCTCGCCCTTCTTTCGAAAGTTCAAACAGGAGTTTTGTCGCTTGCAGGTTACGCATGGTTTGTTTCCAACACGGAATGTGAAGCAAGTTGATTTGCGAGCAGGTCAATTTCGTCGCGGGTACGCTTTTCGGTTACCGCCACCAAGAAACAATTCGCCATTTCGGGATACCAGTGTCCAAGCGGAACTCCTGCCAAGATTCCGTTGGCTCGGGCTCCGTCGAGCAACGCTTTGACTTGGCCGCACGTGTCTCGCACGACGAATTCTTTGAAGAACGGCGAGTCGAAGGCGAGCTCAAACCGATCGTTCGCTGTGATTTGCTGCGCCGCGTAGTTCGCCTTTTGCAAACTTTGGTACGCAGCCTGATACAGTCCCTTTGGCCCCATGACCGAAAGGTATATGCAGGCTCGCAATGCGAACAGTCCCTGGTTCGTACAGATATTGCTGGTGGCTTTGTCGCGGCGGATGTGTTGTTCGCGCGTTTGAAGAGTCAGCACCCAGCACCGTCGGCCTCGTCGATCAATCGTTTCGCCGGCAATTCGTCCGGGCATGCGGCGAACGAACTTTTCACGACATGCGATGATCCCAAGATAAGGTCCACCGAACTGCATCGGCGTTCCCAGCGATTGCCCTTCGGCGACAACGATGTCGGCGCCAAGATCGCCCGGTCGCTTGAGCAGTCCCAGAGCAATCGGATCGCACGCAACAACCAGCATCGCTCCAGCAGCATGCGCCAGATCACCGATTTGCTGCACATCTTCGACCGAGCCGAAGAAGTTGGGATATTGAATGATCACGCAAGCAGTTTGGTCGTTCAGATGCGGTTCAATTTCTTCGGTGGAGATCTTGCCGTTGACCGACGGCACGGTGACTAGCTCTGTGCCGATGCTGTTGAGATACGTCGCCAGGATTTCTCGGTATTCAGGATGAACGGTATCGGGAACGACAACGCGGCCGTGGCGCCTGCTCACCGACATGCACATCAAAGCCGCTTCTGCTACGGAGCTGCCGCCGTCGTATAGACTGGCGTTGGAAACGTCCATCCCGGTCAATTCACAAATCAACGTTTGGTATTCAAACATGACTTGCAGATTGCCTTGGCTTACTTCCGGCTGATACGGCGTGTACGAGGTGTAGAATTCTCCTCGCGATGCCAGCGAATCGATAACTGCGGGAACGAAATGATCGTAGCTGCCGGCACCTAAAAAACATGTGTGCGAATCGGCGTGAGCATTCAATGCTGCGAGCTGCGACATGTGGCGTGTTAGCTCAAGTTCGCCCATGGCTGGAACGATATCGAGCGGACGATCAAGCCGCAGTGAATCGGGAATTGAACGAAACAGCTCGCCGATGGAGGCAGCTCCGATCGCTTCCAGCATCTCTTTTTGGTCTTCAGGTGTATTAAAGAAATAGGCCATTTGGGATTCTCTGGTCGTTAGTTCGACTGCGGGAAACCGGCGTCAGTTTTAGTGAGAGGTGATTGCTGCAATCTCCACAACTTCGAAGGAATCCGCCGCTATCCTTCTTCCGCACATTGCTTTTGGTAATCCGCGTAGTTCATCAACGACGCCAGCGATGACTCGTCGGTCACTTTCACTTTCATCACCCAGCCTTCTCCGTAAGGATCAGAGCTGAACGTTTCAAGCGAATCGGCGAGAGCCGAATTGACTTCGACAATCTCGCCGGTAACCGGGCTGTATAAATCACTGACTGCTTTGACCGATTCGATTTCGCCAAACGATTCGCCTGCCGTGACGGTTTTTCCAGGTTCAGGCATTTCGATGTAAACGAGGTCGGTCAATTGTTCGATGGCGAATGCGGAAATGCCGACGGTGGCGATCTTGTCTCCGCCATCTTCGGTGATGGCAACCCATTCGTGAGTCTTTGCGTACAAGAGTTCTTCAGCCGCCATGATGTCTATCCTTCTTTTAAGATTGCAGGTATTTCCGAGAAGTCACTGCGTGCGTTTGTAAAAAGGCAGGGCAACAACTTCCGCTGGGTGTAACTTTCCTCGAATGTCGATGTTCAGACCGAGCCCCAGCGAACTATGTTGTTTGGAAACGTACGCCATCGCGAGCGGGCATTCGAGCGTCGGTGAAAACGTACCGCTGGTGACGACGCCAATATCGTTGCCATCTGCATCAAAGACTCTGTAGTCTTCGCGTGGAACTCTTTTACCAGTGAGTTTCAGGCCGACTCGGCAAGGCATGTCCGGAGCGTCTAGCGTCTTCGCGATCACGTCGCAGCCGGGAAAACGCCGACCATCCAAATCCAGAGCAAAGTTCAATCCGGTTTGAGCCGCCGAAATGTTTTCGGATAGCTCGTGGCCATACAAAGGCATCGCGGCCTCGAGTCGTAACGTGTCACGAGCCCCAAGTCCCGCGGGGCAAATGCCAAATGGCTCGCCCGCTTCCAGTAGTTGCAGCCACGTTTGCTCTGCGGCAGCGGCCGGTACGGTAACTTCGATTCCATCTTCACCTGTGTATCCAGTGCGGCTGATTGTCGCGTCTGCCCCCGCAAAAGGGCAGTGAGTCACCGTAAAGTATTTCATTTGCGAAATCGGTAAGTCGGTCACTCGCTGCGCGACCTCGATCGCTTTCGGGCCCTGAACCGCGATCATTGCCGATTCTAAAGTGTCATCACTGAAGCCGACATCGAAATCGCTGACGTGCACTTGAAACCAGCTCGACAGTTTTTCGCGATTGCTGCCGTTCACGACCATTCCGGCGTACGGTTTTTCGGCGCCACGAGCCGGCATGTGGTAAGCCAAAATGTCATCGAGGATTCCACCCGCTTCGTTCGTCACTAGTGAATAGCGGATTCTTCCTTCAGCCAGATTGTCAACTCGGCGAGTAAGCAACGAATCGAGAAACGCGAGCCCATGTGGCCCGCTGAACCGAAATCGTCCCATGTGCGAGACGTCAAAAAGAGTTACGGCGGTTCGAGTCGCAATGTGCTCGGCCGTGATTGTGCTGTACTGGATCGGCATCGACCAACCAGCGAAATCGACCATCCGAGCGCCATTGTCCACGTGCCACTGATAGAGAGGCGTCCGAGCCAAATCGTTTGCTGTCGTCATTCCGTCCACCTGTCGACATACCTGTAGCACGGCGCAATCGACAAGTTTCGAATCGTGCGCTACAACACTGCGGTCAAGATGCCAATGGGCCTAACCTAACGAAATCGCCCAAGCCTTTGAAGTGGCCACCCGTTTTTTTCGTAACTCGGCGGCTAATCTAGGCTATCCGGCATTTACTAATCGTTCGATGGTGCCACTCGCTGATTCCATTCCAGGCCGCCTGGAAGTTCCGCACAGGCGTATTCGATGTGGACAACTCGTCGATGAGCCGGGTATTCGGCTGGCGACGAGGCGTGCAAGAGAATCGGATTCATCAAGACAACGCCGCCGCGCGATACCGTGCATACGATCTGTTGAACGCGTGCTTTCCAGTCTTCGATCTCGTCGTCCAGCCAGCCAAATCGATGCGACCCCGGTAGGACGCGCAGCGGCCCATTGCTTTCCCCGCAGTCGTCGAGATGAATTCTCACCGTGAGCATCCCGCCAAGAACTTCGGCCGGAGGCTGGACTTGCCAGACTCCGGCTTTCTGTGACCAAGCTCGAAAACCAGCAACGTCACTCGGTTCGCGAACAGAAATGACGCTGTCTTGATGCCAGCCGAGCGACCAATTCGCTCCCGGTACTTTGTCGAAAAGAATCGCTCGAGTCGCAAACGCACCTGCTCCCAGCATTGGAGCGACGAGGTTCCGAATTCGCTCGTCGCAAGCAATTTCTCGGACCGCTACATTGATCTCCAGCAGATTTCGAACTCCGTAAATGGCCGACTTTCGACGAACCGCGTTATGAGCCGGAGCATCGTCAAAAGAATCGATCAGCTTCGCCACGTCGTCCGCATTCAGCACATTTTCGACAACGGCATAGCCGAGGCGTGCAACTGCGTCGTGTGAATAGTCCGTGTTCAAATTGTGCGAATATGGCCTAGAGTTTGTGTTGCCGGAACAGCGCGGCATTCAGTCGAATGCAGACCAACGCAAACAACGCCGCTCGTTCCGAGCCTACTAACGCGCTGCAAAGCCTCGTTTTCTGAAGAGGCAAAGTACAAGCAGCATAGCGGCAACGTAACAGTTCGGTTCGGGAATGGGGGCGGGGCGAGGACCTTTTTCATAGCTGGCGTCTCCGAAGACAGTTACAAAATCGCCGCTGTTAAAAAATCCGTCGCCATTCCAGTCGCCTTCAGCGTACGTGGCTGATTGGCCTGACTCGTATTTGGCAGCGGTAAACACGACGACGAAATCGCCGCTGCTGAATTGGCCGTCAAGATTCGAGTCGCCCAAATATGTGTTCTTGATATTTTCGACCAGGAAGCGGCGGTCTGCTGCGTCGACACTTCCGTTGCCGTCAAGGTCCAGTCGCGTCGATTGATCGTTGGCTCGAATCGCCGCTCCTAGAGCTTCAATGTCATCCAGGTCGCAATCGCCATCACGGTCAATGTCGCCTGGTTCTCCGGCAGGCGAGACACCTGACGAGATGATCTGCATGATCTCTTCTTGAGTTAGCTCGCCATCGAAGATTGCAAAGTCTGCGAGTTCGCCTCGCAGCGTGCGCGAAGTGTCGACGTTTTCTGGGTTCGTTCCTAAGGCGTCGCCGCCGATCGTCCAGTCTCCCGTGAGGTTTTCGCCGAAGTCAAAATCGCCGACTCCGATCACCGGTTCACCGGGCTCGCCATTCACGTAGATCGTGTGATCGCCGTCCGCGTTCCAAGTTAACGCCGCGTGCGTCCATTCGTCGCTTGGTGTATCGGTTTCGCCTCCCGGTCCTAGCGGCGTGTCTGGACCAAAGACATTTGTGTCCCAGCCTTGGACCGCTCCGAATACTCCGGCATGCGGTCCGCTGGCTTGAAATTCGATTCCCGCGTACTGGCCAAATTCATCGCATGGCTCGACGTTGAACTCGCATGGTGTTTTGGCGATGTTGTTCCACTCGTCACCGTCATCTGGTTTGATCCACGCGACGATTGAGCCGGCTCCGACAGACACTGCGTCGAGCAGAGCGTGGTCGAAAAGAATGATTTGGTTTGTTTCGTCTTCCTCGCCTTCCCAGCGAGCCGAATCCAACGTTGCGCCATTGGCAAGCGTTGGTCCGCCGCCTGGGACCAAGCTTACCGCGTCACCAACGTTGATGGGCAACTCGTTTCCTGACACATCGGCAAAGTCTGAAAAGTCGAGATGAAACACAACATTACCGTCCGCCCACGACGGCGACGCTGTCAACAATGCGACTAACCCAATCAACGCAAGATGCAACTTCGACATGGCAATCTTCCTCGCGGCGTGTAACGAATGACACCGCGATTGTAGGATGCCGCATCACGCAAACAAGCCTTTTGCTGAGAAACTTGGTGATAAACTATCGAGTCGCGGCTAGTGTCCGTTTTGCGAACTGCGAGTTTTTGTCAGGCGTTCGTCAGACGCTGGGGGCTCGCTACGCTCGACCGCCAGCCACCCGTCCGCGCCACGTTTGGTTGTTTCAAACCAGCGTACGAATTGGGCCAGTTTGACAGCCGGAACTGCGCGGCATTTTGTCGATTGAGAAGGTGAGCTGAATTGCCGCTTGTTCCGAGCCTACAAATCTTTGGTTGCCTGGTTCTGGTAGATCGATCACGATAATAGGGATGAAGCCTAAACCTCGATTCCATATGCGAGATCTGTTGATATTGGTTTCCGCTGTCGCGGTCTTCATGGCGTTGTTCGTTTTATGGATTGAGCCCGCACGAGAGGAAGCTCGTCGCAACACTTGCCAAGCAAAACTCAAGGCGTTGGGAAACGGAATCAACGGATTCGAACAAGCGTTTCGAGCTTATCCACCAGCAGCTCCAAGCTGCACAACAGAAGCTTGGCATTCTACCAGCATCGCGAACGGCCAGGTGTGCGTCGGGCCAAACTGGGCCGCTCAAATTGCGGGGCAAATGGAAGATATTCCGTTGGCCCTGGCTGTCATTAGAGCATGTGATCGCTCCGAAGTTAGTTCGGTTGATTTAAAACGCACTCACTATGGCCCCTCTGCGCCCAGTTACATGCGGTGTCCGACCGCTTCAGTTTCAAATGCATACCACGAGAGTAAACGTACTGGGCTACGCAGTATGGCAAAGACGAATTATGCGGCGACACTTGGGGCAGATACATATTTGCATTCGATCGAGGGAAACTCACTTGTCGACATGCGACTCAAAACTGCCAACTCAAGCACCAACGAGATCGTTCATTCTGGGGGAGTCCTCACAATTCGGATGATTCCAAATTGGCACGACAAGTTCGAGGCGCATAGGTTTGTTGCGAGAGGATTTTGGTTGTTCGCGCACGGCAGAGGCACCAAGCGGAATGAAATCACCGACGGAGTATCCCACACGATCATGGCGAGCGAAGTTTTGCCATTTGATTCGAGCGGCAAAAAATCAGACGACATTCGAGGCGTCTGGCTGGCGGCTTCGATGGGAGCGAGTACGTATTCGCACATGACGACACCGAACTCGAAAACACCGGACAATGTCAACGGCTGCGACGCGGCTGCGGTTGGCCGGATGAGCTGTGTAGAGATCCCGCCGGGCACTGCTCAAGAAGGCGACACATTCGCTGCAGCTCGAAGCGTCCACAAAGGTGGTGTCAACGCGCTATTCGCAGACGGTTCCGTCTCATTTATCGGAAACGACATCGACCCAAACATCTGGCGATCCCGTGCAACTCGCGCCGGCGGAGAAGAGTAGGCTCGGAACGAGCGGCGTAATCGTTACGGTCACCGATTTGCTTGACGCCGCGCTGTTCCGGCTTGAACTGGCCAGCACTCATCGCGCGACAAGATCGCGTTCGCCAGCAATCCTGAATGCCGGAACTGCGCGGCGTTTTGTCTATTGGGGAAAAAGCCTGAATCGCCGCTTGTTCCGTGCCTACTCATGCTGGGGGCTCGCTCCGCTCGACCGCCAGCCACCCATATTCTTGCAACCCGCACGATCGTCGCAATCGCTGGGCAATAACGTTGCTTTTGTGAATCGCGGTGCAAAAAAGCATCATTCGGTGTAACTACAGGGCTACACTTCCGCGAAGGACCGGTTCGTGCTTGATTTAGCTCAATGATTCTCTCGCGACGCACGGATTATTCTCTTCACGCGATTTGGGTAAACGATTTGACCGGATGCTGGCAGTTGTGAATTGCCAGCGTGCTGGTGCCGACACAACCAGATATCTCGCATGATGCGCAAGGAAGCTCTGTCGGATCGGTAGGACGCCGAACATGCACCATAAGAATCTGTCGACAGTACGTTCATGTTTGAAGATCGAAATCAACGTGCCGATTTGCTTGCGCTATTCCTGTTTGGAATTGCTGCGTTTCTTGGGTTAGCGCTCGTTTCCTACGACCCGGCCGATCCCGTTGGAAAACCAATTCCACCGCTCAACTATTACTATCAGCCCATTCCGGCTGTATATCCTCAGTCTGCGCAACCGTCAAACGTGTGTGGCAACATGGGAGCGTTCCTTGCCGACTTTTTGCTGACGGTGTTTGGTTGGGGAGCTTACTACATCGTCGCGTCGATGGTTGTGCTGGCGTTCATGCTTCTTTTTCGTCGGAGATTAACGTCACCTGTGCCGCGTGTGGTCGGATGGGTGATGACTCTGTTTGCGTTGGCAACATTTTCAAATCTGGCCACGCAAGGTCTGTGGTCGGGACCTGCCGTTGGAGCAGGCGGATACTTGGGGCTGCTTTGTACAGGCGTCTTGGCACAGCATTTCGCTGCGACCGGCACGATGATCATCACGTTCAGCGTCATGCTCGCTGGCATTTTGTTGTGTACCGATTACGTGATGTTCCAGCTGTTGGCGTTTGTCGGTGCCGCATCGGTTGACCGAATAGTTGCCCGCCGTAGTGGCAAATCGGAAAAGCGCAAGGCGAAATTTGGACTGAGCATCGCTGGCAAACGAGTCGCGGACAACGAGAACGAAGAAGAAGGGGAGTACGAAGAGGAGGAATACTCGGACGACGAATACGCGGATGACGATTACGAATACGACGACGAAGAGGAGGAGTACGATGAACAGGACAAGGCAAACCAAGACGAATCCGATTTCGTACCTGCAGCGAAGAAAGCCCTACGGGGGATTATCGGCCGAGCAGCGCCCGCGATACGTGTCGGCAAGAACGCGGACAAAGTCGACGAGCGCGAAGAAGTAATCGCTCAGTTGGAGGAAGCGATTCAAGAGGACGAACCGGGCGTTTACGACTTGCCACCGATCACGCTGCTGAAAGAAGCGGAGGAATTTAATTTCACCGAACAGGAGCGTGAGTGTCGGCGAAAGGCAAAGGTGCTCGAAAAGACCTTTGGGGATTTCGGCTACGACGTCAAAGTGGTCGACGTCGAAATGGGGCCGGTGATTGCTCAGTAAGAAAGCTCGTTGCAAGCTGGTTTGCGTCTGTCGAAGATTACTGGCCTGGCCGACGATCTTGCTATCGCCCTACGAGCGCCCAGCGTCCGCATCGTTGCGCCGATTCCCGGCAAGAACACTGTCGGCATCGAAGTGCCCAATGAAACTCGTCAAACAGTTCGCATGCGTGAAGTCATGCTGGAAATGAATACCAGCATTCGCAAGATGCAGATTCCGCTGTTCCTGGGCAAAGACGTTTCCGGCAATCCTCTTACCGTCGACCTCGCAAAGATGCCTCACCTGTTGATCGCGGGGCGAACCGGAACGGGAAAGAGCGTCTGTTTGAACGCGATCATTTCATCGATTCTGATGACTCGTCGCCCAGATGAAGTTCGCATGTTAATGATCGATCCAAAGATGGTCGAACTCAGCGGCTACAAAACGCTTCCGCATCTGATGCACCCTGTGGTGACTGACATGCGTAAAGCCGAAGCGTTGCTTGCTTGGGCCGTCGACAAAATGGAAGAGCGTTACCAGTTGCTCGCTCGCGCCGGCGTGCGTCAGCTCAGCGCGTATAACCAGCTCGGTGAAGAAGAGTTGATGGAACGTTTGCAGCCGGAGGACGACGACGAACGTATTTCCATTCCGCTGAATCTCCCGTACATCGTCATCGTCGCCGACGAAATGGCCGAC